>CAYWDL010000001.1:0-21535 GCA_964457015.1 uncultured Roseburia sp.
CCGGACGAGCCATATATTACCATTGAGGTGAGAGGGAATAACATAGTTCAGTGGTATGGCATATATGACACAAAGCCGGATAAAGAAATGAATGATGCATGGCTAGAAAAATATGTTAAATATCTTAAGACAGGCAAACTACCGAAGCAAATAAAAGTACCGGTAAAACAATTAATGGTGGCAGCAGTATAGGAGGAAATTATGAGCGAAATAATGGAATATCATCAGATAACGCTTGATGAATATATGTCGGCAAAACAGGAGATATCCAAAAGACTTGTTGGCATAGGTGAAAATTTTGTAGTTATAGGATATTTGCTTAGACAGATAGAAGCTACAAAGGCATATGAGCAGGATGGATACGCAAGTCTTAAAGAATTTGCCAAAGCAGAATATGGAATGTCTGAATCCGGTGTATCGAGATTTATGGCAATCAATAAAAAATTCAGTGTGGAGGGTAACAGTAAGGAGCTGTTACCTGAGTACCAGGGCTACGGATACAGTAAGCTTCAGGAGATGTTAACTCTTACAGACGAGGATTGCAAGCTAATTACAGAGAGTACAACAGTTGCTGAAATAAGAGAAATAAAGAAATTTGAGAGAGAAGAACAGAAACTTGAGAAAGCAGAGCAGGAAGAAAATGTTGAAGTAGTACAAGCCGAAGTGGTAAGTGAGACAGTGACAAATTGTCACCATCTGGACGAAAGCGTGACAGATTGTCACGCTTTGAATGAACTGGAAAGTCCTTCACATAAGATAGGTGGAGATATGGCCAAAGAGGGTAGTGATGTCACAGTATATAACTGGAATGACTTACAGAAGGTTATCATTGAACTGTTTAGGGATGAAAGAGAACGTCTCACGAAGATATACGGAATGTCAAATATTGAGGATATAGTAGAGAGAATCAATCCGTCTGGCAATAAGACCTTTAGACATAAGACATATATGCTGTTCATGTATGGATATAGTGAAGGAGTAATTCTTCGCCAGATGGGTAAAAGCAATATAAAGTATACCTGGGAAGACTTTATAGCGGCAGCAGTTGAGGTTTACAGCACTACATACACGGATCCTGACAGCGTGTGGGATAACTTCTATGGAGTAACGAGCACGAAAAAGGAAAACATGCACGTTAGTGAAGAGAAAAAGCTAGAGGATAAAATCGAGCCGCAAAGGGAGAAATCAAGCGATACAGCATTTGACCCGACAAAAACAATTTACAATAAAGCTGATGAAAGAGTTGAACCAGAAGTTATTAATGAGCATACAAAACAAACACCGGCAGCAGTTGAGGATGAACTAGAAGGACAACTAACTATTAAGGATTATCCTGAGGCATTACCAGAAGGTTTTGCGACGTCGCAAGAAGATGTGTCCGTAAGAGAGAAATCAACAAAAACTGACATTTTGGAAGATGAAAAAACAAAAGATATTGGAAGGCTCACTTGGAATAAGCCGGATGGCTCATGGGGATTAAAATATGCGGATATTAAAGAATTACCAAAGGAACTTTATGGAGTTGCGTATAAACTCATGAAATATGAGCGTTTAGATTTATCACCGGAACAGATAGAGGGTATGTTGAATGAAAAGCATAATACAGAAGAGTAAAGAGTGTTGGGTATGTGGAGCTATAAGACAGCTCCACGACCATCACGTTATATACGGCAAGGGTAACAGACCATTGTCAGAGAAATATGGATTAAAAGTATTTTTATGTGGATATCATCACAATTTGAGTAATGAAGGCGTACATTTCAATAAAGAGCTGGACAATCAGTTAAAGAAGATAGCACAGGAATCATTTGAGGAAAAGCATGGCAGCAGGGAGGATTTTAGACGTATATTTGGTCAATCTTACCTGTAGGAAGGAGCAAAGAATGAATAAAGTAATACTTATGGGACGTTTGACACGTGAACCGGATATCAGATACACGCAGGGTGAAAACTCAATGGCCATAGCGAGATATACACTGGCAGTAAACAGAAGAATCGCAAAGGAAGGTGAACAGTCTGCAGACTTTATATCTTGTGTTGCATTTAGTAAGAATGCGGAATTTGCTGAAAGATATTTGCATCAGGGAACAAAGATTGTAGTCGAAGGAAGAATACAGACTAGTAGTTATACTAACAAGGATGGCCAGAAGGTATATACAACGGATGTAGTGGTAGAGAACAGCGAGTTTGCAGAGAGCAAGGGTATTAATGGAACTCAGTCGGCAGTAAGGGAAGGCTTTGTTAATGTGCCAATAGCTGCAGATGAGGATGAATTACCATTCGAAATCTAGGAGGTGTGATATGAGCGATAAAGGATGTTATACATGCAAAAATGTAAGACTATCTGCAGATGAGAAACCGTGTATTACCTGTAAGAATTCGGGCAATGCGGAAGGTTTTGAGGACAACTATGAACCGGTAGATATACCAACTAATGGCGAGCGGATAAGGTTGATGTCGGATGAAGACTTAGCTGATTTTCTATCAAAACATTATGTGTGTAAACCAGAGGGTGCGTGTCCGGTAAAGGATTGCCCAGGTTCAGAGTGCAAGAAACAGACAAAGAAATGGTTACAACAGAAAGGAGATATGAATGTTTAAAGATATTGAATACAGTGTAGGAGATAAGTTTGTAATTGAGATTGGGAAGATTATAGATGATGGCGCTGGTTATACAACCAATGCAAATATAATTGTTGATGATGAGTTCTTTGACAAACTAGACAAGCTGGACAGCGATTATATCAATGAGTATTACGGTCATCTACAGGATGAAGCGTACATAGCTGGCATGAATGAGGTGTGGGAGCTGACCAAGAAGCTGTTCCTGAATGAGAAGGATGGCGGCATACCGGATAAAGACATGGATAAGATATTTGGTGAGAGCTGGAGCGTGGAAGATATATTGCATAACACGACAGCACAGGAGGCGCTGAAGAAAATCGAGGATTATAAGTACGGAAAAGTTGATAAAGTCTCTTACGGAGACATTGTAAGGGCAGATGGAGTGAATGGAATTGTGCTTGATAATTATAACGACTATTCATGGAACGTATATACAGAAAATGGCTGCGTGGAAGTATGGACAAACTTTGTGAAGCTTGGCAATCGTGGCCAGACATTAGAGTGTATACGTTTAGCTCTAGCGAAAGAAGGTGTACCGGATGACGAAGATATGTAAGATCTGCAGTAAAGAATTTGAATCTAATAATAAGAGACGAGAGATGTGCGGTTCAGTTGAGTGTAGACGTGAATATCAAAGTCAATTATGGAGAAAAAAGCAAGGGGCAGCAGTCAAGAAAACTAAAAAAAATAATAATACCAAGAAGATAGTTGACATAGCAGTAGAGGCAAGAAAGCATGGTATGTCATATGGCCAGTATGTAGCGAAGTTGTATCTGGAAGGGGTGAGGTAGGATGAATCGTTTGAAAAAAATATGTGAGATATTAAAGAACTTGCTAATTATGATATTACCAGTAATGGTTGCAATTGGAATTGCGCTTTTAGGGATGTGGATAAGTTATATGATAGCCACATCGGATTTGCCAGACTGGTTTAAGTTCTGGTTGTTGAGATAGAGAGAAGATGCAGGAAGAATATGGATTAGAGTTTTCTATTCGTAGGAATGATAAGAATGTGAGGGTGTGACATGGCGAAGAAAAAGAAAAAACATAAAAAGGATTTATTCAATCGCATATGTGAATGTTGTGGTAATGAGGTGTTCAGCAAGAAGAAAGTGTTTACCTGCTTCTTCTGCAATTACATAAACGGAGTAGAAGGGAAGTGATAGGATGGATAGAACATTTAACCCTTGTGATGAATGTGATTATGCATTTCATAAGCAGAACCAAGAAAGTGGTATGTGTAAGATATGTGAGTTCAAGCAGCTACAAGAAAGCCAAATAGATGTTATTGAATTATGCAAAATCAAAATTGCACTTGACAAATTAAAAGAATATCAACAGTTAGAAGAACAAGGCTTACTATTGAGGCTACCTTGTAAGGTGGGTGATGAATTTTGGGTTATTGCTTATTCAAATCCAAAAATAACAAATGTTAAATGTACAGGATTCTGTATACAAGAAGATACAATAAATAATATAAAACAATCATATGTTTGGATTAATTCTTTAGAAAATGATAGAGATTATTGGAAACTTTCATTTGAAGATTTTAAGAATCAATGTTTCCCGACTAAAGAAGAAGCAGAACAGGCATTACAGAGAATGAAAGAAGGTGTTTAGATGGGTAGATTGATAACAAAAGAATCGGTTATAGATGTGCTGAAACAAACAGGCATTATACAGGACAATGACTTGGGGCATTTGGTTGTAGATGAAATCAACAGAATAGCAACAGCCTATGATGTGGACAAGGTTGTGGCAGAGTTGGAAGAAAAAATAAAAGCTGTGGAAAAAATAATAGTCACACCACCACAAAATAAATTAGACGAAATTACAAATGATACAGCGAAAGATTTTGTTGGTGCTTGGAAAAGTGCAATCAAGGTAGTCAGAAAAGGTGGTGGCGAGTGATGGGAAAGACTATTGGAGAAACTTGTTTACAAATACAAGATATTATCAACAATCAAATTGTTCCAAGAGAAGTATGCGAAGAAATTAATCATTTATTATGCGATATTATTCGTTTGAAAAATGAGAATATTACAAAGTTATGCAATCAGCAGAAAGCAAAAAATGATGTTATTAAGAATGAAGTTATCAATCTGCTTAAATGTTATCGTGGAGATGAAGATGCGCAGATGAAAAACTTTAGTTTTGAACATTATATAGAAATAATCATAGATATGTTTGATAATTGGATTTTTTAGACGAGGTGTAAATATGAAGGTATTTGAGTTGATAAAAGAGAAGTTGGAAAAAGTTAAAAAAATGGTGTTAATTGTAATGGATGCCCTTATATATGTGATGAGGAGTGTGAAAAGAGAGCAATAGACCAAGCAATGGAAATAGTTGGCGAAGTAGCGCAGGAATATAACTTGATGGAAGAGTTACTTGACGCAAAAAGAAACTGTAGTGAAGATAGTGATTGTTCATTGTGCCCTTTTGGACAGGCGCAAGACAGATGCTATTTGGCAGAATTTGCTTACTATGACGAATAAAAGGGCGAATGGTGGAAGTTTGATGATGATGGATTAGTAAATGTTCTTGCATGGAAAGAACACTCTGAACCATATAAGGAAGGATGTGTAGAATAATGGTAAAACAAGCAATAGAATTTGCCGGTCGTATATACAAAGAAGGCGACCTGGTAGAGGTAGAATATCATATGTATACCGAAGCGCAGTCATTTGAAAGAGAACAGAAAAACATACGCGGAAGATTGTGTGATATTCGAAGCAATGGATTTACAATCGATTATTCAGAAGAATATCATGCCGGCAGCAGGAGAATTTCATTTGAACAAGTTGATTACATAGGACCAATGAAAGTGGGTGGAAATAGTGAGTGATGGAAAAAATAAACAAGAAGAAAAGAAGATTCAAGAATATGTAATTACGGATGATGCAATAAAGGAGATTGCAGCTATAGCAGGTAAAGAAGGTGCAAAGGCGTATGAGAAAGTTCTAACAAAAATGAAGCGTTCAAAGCTTAAGAAGGCAAAAGAAATACTGAAGGCTTACAGAAAGATAAAAAAGGCTCTACAGAGCGAAACGCAATTTACGCGAGAAGAGAAGATAGAGCTACGCTGGAGCTTCATCGAGGACCTGATGGGTAATGTCAATGGCATAGCAGAAAGGTCAGACAGAACTATAAGCGATAAGGAGAAAAAACGTCAAGAGAACTTGTATTGTATTGAATGTGTAGAAAAGGCAGCAGCTCTTTATAAAAGCGAGTGTTATGATTCGGGAAACAAAGAAGCCATAAGAAGATATAATGAATTTGAAATGTACTATCTTACTGATGAAGAACATTCAGTAAAAGAGATTTCTAAACGAGAAAGTCTAAGCGAAAAAACGATATATAAGGACATTGGCATAGCGACCAAAATTGTTGCAATTTACTTGCTTGGAGTCGATTTTTAAGAATAGAAAACTGAGTAGAAAAAGAGTAGGTAGACAAGTGAAAAGTTAAATGTTAAAATGTGTATAAGCAAAATTATGAATTTGAGAAGAGGCATGACCGAGTGGTTGTGCCTTTTTTGTTGCGACGTCGCAAGGAAACACACAGTGGCAGCAGTCCGATAGGGAAGAAGGTGAACGATATGGCGAAATATAAAGAGTGGCTGACAGAAGAAGGTCTGCTAAAGATTGGTGCGTGGGCCAGAGATGGGCTGACAAAGGAACAAATTGCTGAAAATATAGGAATATCAAGAGATACTCTCAATACTTGGGAGAAAAAATTTCCCGACATTTCCGACACTATAAAAAAGAGCAGAGAAGTTGCAGACATAATAATTGAGAATGCACTGTTTGAAAAAGCAAAAGGTGGTAAACAAGTATTGTCAAAGCCAGTTAAAGTCAAGAAGGTAGAGTATAAGGACGGCAAAAAGGTCAAGGAAGAGGAAAATATACAATATGTCTTTGAAGAAGTATATAATCCACCTGATACAGCTGCTATTATATTCTACCTGAAGAACAGATTACCGGATAAGTGGAAGGATAAGCAAGGAATCGACTTGTCAGGAAGCATTGATACAGAACTTGATAATTTGAGTGCACTTGTGAAGCAGATGTGTGGTGATGGTTAGTGGATGTAGGATTAATATTATCAGACAAGTATAAAGACTTTATGAGACATCGGGCGCAGGTTGAGGTGCTTGAGGGTACAACATCGGCAGGAAAGACAACGGTTGGTATAGTCAAGTTTATGCTTAAGGTTGCAGAAAGCCCAAAGAAATATCATATCGTAGCAGCAGCTGATATAGGTACTGCTGAGAAGAACTTTATAAACAAGGAATTAGGGATAACAGATAATTTTGGAAAGCTGGTTGATTATAAAGGCAATGGAACAAAGGATGAAAAGATACCGCATATAGAATTTGTAACATCAAAGGACAGAAAGAAAACTAAAATAATATATGTCATGGGTTATGGAGATAAAGTGAAATGGAAAAAGGCATTAGGTGGCCAGTATGGGTGCTTGTATATTGATGAAGCAAACACAGCAGACATAGAATTTGTAAGAGAGTCTGTAATGAGAGCTGACTATACTATGATGACTCTTAATCCTGATGACCCAGGCTTGCCGGTATATAAAGAATTCATCAATTGCTGTAGACCGGTTCCGAAATACAGAGATGATGCACCTCTGGCAATCAACAATATGCTCACAGAACCAGCTAAGCCGGATTGGACACACTGGTTCTTTTCTTTTGAACATAACGCAGCGTTGACAGAAGAAAAGAAACAGAAAATTATACTCAGCGTACCCAAAGGGACAAAGCTTTATAAGAATAAAATAGAAGGTCTAAGAGGTAAAGCAACAGGACTGGTATTTGGATTGTTTGACAGAAAGCGCCATGTGATAAGCAAGGATGATGCAAAGAAATTCATAGATGGTATAGAAGAGTATTTTATGTACTTTACTGCAGGGTTGGATACATCATATTCTCAAATAAGTCCAGATACAATTGCAATGAGCTATGCCGGCATAACAAATAAAGGTCGATATATTCTTCTGAACGAGAAGGTGTATAGCAATGCTGAACTAGACATCCCACTAGCCCCATCAGATACAGTTAGAAACTTTGTTGATTTCTTAAATAGAAATCAAAAGGAGTGGGGGTTGGGAAGACAAACATTTGTTGATAGTGCAGACCAGGCAACACAGACAGAATTTGACAAGTATAAGAGGATGCATCCAGAGTGCATATATGTATTTAACGACGCATATAAGAAACTGACAAATGTAGACAGAATAAATCTGCAACTTGGCTGGATGTCATATGATGATGAACACGGAAAGGAACCGTGTTTTTTTATTGTATCAGATTGTACAGAGTACATAAGTGAGATGGAACTGTACAGCTGGGATCCAAAGAAGGACAATCAGCCTGAAGACGGACATGATCACATGATTCAGTCAGCTCAATATGGTTGGATACCATATAAAGAGGATATAGGCAGAAAGGAAGAACAAAAGAAATGAGGTTGATAGATAAAATGAAACACAAGCTTAAATGCTGGCTGGAGATAGAAAATCCGCAAAGCAATATAATAACAATGCAAAATCTAAATGATTTTGAGACAGAAGCCTATGTTAATAAGGTGTGGTCCTGGTCTGACAGAGCAGCAATAGAACAGATGGCAAAGCAGGCTAATACAGCTTCTGTATCAGGAGGAATGAACTTCTGGTGTTCTGTTCCGTCATTGGGGCTTGTAAAAAAACATACAGGCTTACCGGCAATTATACTACAATGTCTTGTTAATGTTGTTATATCGGATATGAATGACTTAAAGCTCAAGAAACGTGAAGATGATTGGAATAATATAATTAGCAAGGAAAAATTCAAAGAACTTGTTGAGCAGGCGACAAAAGAAACGCTTGTAGTTGGTGATGGAGCATTTAAGATATCTGTTGACACTGATATGAGCAAATATCCACTAGTAGAGTATGTGAGTGGTGAAAAGATAGAGTTTGTTTATGTTAGAGGAATCTTAAAAGATATTATATTTAAGAGTACGATAACACATAATAGTAAACGATATGTGATGGAAGAGGTGTATGGTTATGGATACATATATACACGTTTGTATGATGACGGTAGGGAAGTGCCATTAAGTATTATTCCAGCACTTAGTAGCATACCACCGAAAGTGACATATGATGACAACTATATAATGGCTGTTCCGATAAAGTTTATTGAATCATTAAGGTTTGAGAAAAGAGGACAGTCAATTTACCATGGAAAGAATGACAGTTTTGACAGTTTGGATGAAACATGGAGCCAGTGGATGCACGCTCTTAGAAAAGGACAGACAAAAGAATACATTCCTGAAAGCATATTGCCGAGAGACCCTAAAACTGGTCAAATAATGAATAGAAACGATTTTGACAATGTATTTATAGCAGTGGAGAAATCAAGAGGTGAAAACGACCAAAATAAGATTCAGGTGTCACAGCCAGCTATTCCTCATGAAAGCTATCTAAGCACATATATTACGGCATTGGATTTATGTCTTCAGGGTATCATTAGTCCATCTACTATTGGCATTGATACAAAGAAGATGGATAATGCTGAGGCGCAGCGAGAAAAGGAAAAGACAACACTTTACACGAGAAACAAAGTTGTCACAGCTTTACAGACGTCGATACCTGAGCTTGTAAAAACAATGCTGAAAGTTTTTGATACAATGAATATGAAGGCGGTAAGCAACGAGGACATTGAAGTGGAGTTGCCATTTGGTGAGTATGCAAACCCATCATTTGAGAGTCAGGTTGAAACTGTAGCAAAAGCGAAGTCAGGTGGTATCATGAGTGTAGAGGCAAGTGTGGATGAATTATATGGAGCATCCAAGGATGATAAATGGAAAGCTACGGAGGTAGCAAGGTTGAAAGCTGAACAGGGAATAGCTGTTATGGAAGAACCGGCGGTGGCTGATGTGAATACAGAAGTACTGTAGGAGGTAGATGCCCATGTCAAAGGTGAACACTACATACGATATAGTTGAAGCAATAAAATCTATAGAGCAGGAATTAATGGAGTCAATGATTCGTAATATGGACAGGCATCGTCTGGAAGAAGAAAAGGAAGGTATGGAATGGAGTCAATGGCAGGTAGAACAGCTCGCAGCTCTTGAGGAGTATAAGAAAAGAAATGCAAAAAAGTATAAGACTGTATTTGAAGACATCAATGACCAGATAGATTCATTAATATCTATGCAGAGGGCAGCAGGAAACTCTGCTCAGGAAGAAAGTATACTTAATGCTATAAAGAATGGCTTCATAGCAAATAGAGTATCTAAGGGAATAAGTGGTGAGTTCTTCAAGATGAATGACAGAGCTATTAATGCTCTGATAGAAGCTACCAAAAATGACTTCGCAAAGGGAGAAATAGCCATTTTGCGAAGAGCTGAGGACCAGTACAGACAAGTTATATTTAATTCTCAGATGTATGCAGCAACCGGAGCGACCTATGAAAAAGCAATTGATATGGCAACAAAAGACTTCCTGGCAGCAGGAATAAACTGTATAGAATATGCAAATGGTGCAAGACACACATTATCAGACTATGCAGATATGGCATTGAGAACAGCACAGAAGAGAGCTTACCTCACAGGTGAGGGAGAGATGCGTCAGGAATGGGGTATCTCAACTGTTATTATGAATAAGCGTACAAGCCCGTGTCCTAAATGCCTTCCTTTTGTGGGAAAGGTATTGATTGATGATGTATGGAGTGGTGGTAATGCAAAGGATGGTAATTATCCGCTTATGAGTAAAGCCATAGCAAAGGGGCTTTATCATCCACGCTGTAAGGATAGTCATACAACCTATTTTGAAGGAATTAGCACTCCACCGGACAATAAGTGGTCTAAAGAAGAATTAGAGCAAATAGGGGCAAATACGAAGGCAGAGAGCCAGCTTAATTATGCCAAGCGTCAGGAGGAAAAGTATGAGAGGCTTTCAAAGTATTCTTTGGATGATGATAATAAGAGAAAGTATAAGGCAAGAGCAAATCAATGGAAATCTATAAGAGAGGATAAAGAAAATGCAGATATTGAAAAATACCGAATAGGGACTAACAAAGTTGACTTAAAGTACATAAATTCTGAAGAGTTTAATAAAAAGTTTAGTAAGCTTACCACAAATTCAAAAGTAAATGATATTTTAAGAAGATATGCAAAAGCAATGTTAACACATCGTAACGGAACTGATGGTGAGGATTTATATATTATAAATTCTTTGACAGGTGACAAAGTCTTATCCAAAATTAAAGGAAAAAATATTTTAGGTATCGAGTTAACAGAAGAGGAAATAAGAGTAATTAAGAATTGTAAAACCAAGATAGGTATACATAATCATCCTACAAATTTATTACCTACGGGTGGAGATTTAGCTGTGGCTGGAAGTAGAAAATATGATTTTGGTATTGTGGTGACTCATAGTGGAAGAGTGTTCGTGTATGAAGCAGGCAACACCCCATTAAAAAGTAATTATTTTAATAAACGAGTTGACAAATATGTATCAGAACCATATAATTATGATATTGAAACAGCGCAAATGATGACACTAGATGAATTTGAGAGTGAGTATGGAATTAGTTGGAAGGAGGTAGAATAATGTCAAGGATTATAAAAGAAAAAGATTATATCGAACATGTAGATATGACACCAGAAGAAAGAGAAAAGGAATTGGCGCAATTAAAGAGTGAAAGCGACAATTTGACAGACTGGGAAGATGAATAAATACCACCAATCAGAAATGATGAGGTGGTATTTTTATGTTAATTAGCACTTTACAAGTAAGTAAGGTGCTTTTTTTATATCCAAAAATATTGCGACATCGCAAGAAAGGCAGGTGAAAAGGATGGCGGAAGTAAAGGAATTGGTTACAGTAAAGACCATAAAAGATTATCGAGATGCTGAGAAGAAATGTATCTTTGAAGTAGGCGATGAACATGAGGTTACAAAAGAAAAAGCTGAGAAGCTTGTTAAGGCTAAGGTGGCTGAGATAGTCAAAAAGCCGGCAAAAGAAAATAATACAGAGAAATAGCACATTCACATAATTGTTGGATGTGCTTTTTTATTGCCCGAAGGCATTAAACTACGCAGAGACACTGGGGAAACAACAGGAATAAGGGAGACACCCTAAAAACAGGAGGCAATCATGAAAAAGAGATTTATTCCAATGAACTTGCAGCTCTTTGCTGAGGGCGGCGACGGAGGAACAGGCAATCAGCAGAATAATAACCAGCAGGATAATAGTGGTAATGGTTTTCAGTTTGACTATGAGAAGTTGGCCAACATAGTGGCAGGCAGACAGACTGTTACGGAAGATAAGGTTCTAAGTGGTTATTTCAGACAGCAGGGATTGTCTAAGGAAGAGGCGGACCAGGCAATGAGAGAGTTTAAGGAGCAGAAAGCGAAGAACACTCCTGATGTGACTACTCTTCAGACAAATCTTGCAAACAGCAATAAGGCATTAATCGACGAGAAAGTAAATAATCAGGCAATTCTTACAGCAGTGGAATTGGGGATAGATACAAAATCGATACCATACATCCTGAAGCTTGCTGATATGACAAAGGTAGTAGATGCAGAAGGAAAGGTTAATGCAGATGAAGTAAAGGCAGCTATTAACAAAGTATTAGAGGACGTACCAGCGTTTAAGGGTCAGAGCGGTAATCAGAATAATAATGATAACCAGTCAGGAGGCTTTAAATTCGGTGGCGGAGCTAATAACAACAATGAAAACCAGGAAGATATGCTTAGAAATATTTTTGGCGTAAAGAAATCATAGGAGGTAATTTAAAATGGCAATAGTAGAATATGCAACAATATTTAGTAATGTGTTAAGAGAGTTATATGCACAGCATCTTACAAGTGCAGACTTATATAATTCAAACACAGACTTACAGGTAATTAATGGAAAGCAGATTAAGATTCCTAAATTATCTGTATCAGGATATAAGGATCACACTAGGGGCGGTGCTTACAATGCAGGTAACTATACACAGGATTACGACATTCGTACATTAGATCATGACAGAGACATAGAGTTCATCATTGATCCAATGGATGTTGATGAAACAAATCAGGTAGTAAGTATTGCAAACATTCAGAAGAGATTTGATACAACACAGGCCATCCCAGAGCAGGATGCGTATACATATTCAAAGGTATATGCAGAATATGTTCGTTGTGGCAATACTGTTAAGACAGAAGCTCTTACAGAAGAAAACGTACTTGCTGACTTCGATGCAAATCTTTCAAAGATGGAAGACGCAGGTGTTCCACTTGACAGAGTTATCTTGTACTGCACAACAGAGTATAAGAGAATACTCAAGAATGCATCAGGACTACAGAGAACAATCAATAATGGCGATGGAAACATTGATAGAAGAGTCAAGACAATTGATGATATCAAGAAGGTTGTTACAGTTCCTTCTGCACGTTTCAAGACAGAGTATGACTTTACTGATGGCTGGAAGCCAGCTGACACAGCAAAGCAGATTAACTATATCTTGATTGACCCTGAAGCGCAGGTATCGAGAGACAAGTATTCATACATTAAGGTATACACACCAGGTCATGATTCAAGAACAGCGGATAACTATTTGTACCAGAACAGAAAGTACAATGGTACATTTGCTATCGATGAATTAATGACAGAGGGCTGTGTTATCCACACAGAGCAGTAGGAGGTGAAGGAGTATGGCATTATATGCTAAGAAAAGTAACAGAGTAGTACCTGTTGATGAGCAGAGCAAGGCGTTCTATCTCAAGCAGGGATATGACATTATCAACGAAAAGAGAGAGGTTATTGAGTACTCTCCTAAGTCAACAGTAAATCAGCAGGAACACGCAAAGGTTGTAAAGGAGTTAGAGGAGCTTAAGGCAAAAATAGCTGGTACAGAACAGGGTGTTAATATTGCTGAAATGACAGTTGATGAGTTATTGACAGCATATGCTAAAGAAAAAGGCATTGATGTTGGTAATGCATCTTCTGCAGATGGCATTCTTAAAAAGATTAAGGAAGCTGAAGTAGAGTAATAGGGGGCGATATATATGTATAAAGCATATGCAGACGCAGCTTATTATACTGATACATATCAGGGAACAGTCATTCCAAAAGAACAGCTAGATAAAGCTTTAAAAATTGCTAGTAGACACATAGATATCCTTACCTTCAATCGAATTGTTGGTAAGGATATTACCATTCTTACAGAGTATCAGCAGGAAATTATCAAAGAATGTTGTTGCGAAATAGCAGAATTTGAATATGAAAACGAAGATATGATAAAGAACATCTTAAAGTCATACTCAATCAATGGTGTATCAATGACCTTTGATGATAGTTGGAATGTTCATATTCAGGATGGTGTGGCAATACAGATGGATACATTTAGCAAGCTGAAGACAACAGGATTAACTTGTTTATCAATGCGGAGGTGGTAAGGTGAGATACCCTTGTTTAGTACCTATAAAGCTTTGCAAAACTGATATTCATATAGAAATCGACAAGGAAGAGATTAATGAAGATGGTGAGCCTTTGGAACCAGTGATTGTAGATACTAAATGCAACTATCAGGATAAGGCTCATGGTGTCTTCACAGCTGAAAAAAAGCTGGTGAAACTTGCAGGCAAGGCCTACATACCAGGCGATATAGTTCCGGAACTTGCTACAATAAGTGGAGGAAAAGTAATCGTGCATGGTGAAGAGCGCAAACTCTTTACAGGCACAAAGGCGCGAAATCCTGATGGAACTGTAAATTATACCTTATTGGAGATTGAATAATATGAGAAAGGTTAATAGCAAAGTAACCATCAATAAGATGGCAATAAAAAAGATTTGTAAGGCATCAGAGATAGCATTGGCGCAGACTGCGGAGGCAATACATACAGAAGTGGTTCAGGCACAGGTGGTACCGAGAGATAAAGGTACACTTCAAAATGAAAAATTCTTTGTAGATAAGTCGCAGTTATCGACGCTTGGTATTGCTAAACTGGTGCATAACACACCATATGCCAGAAGACTCTATTACCATCCGGAATATAACTTTAATCAAACCGGCTATGAGGATGATAAAGGATATCATGAAGGTAATCCAAATGCAAAGGGCAAGTGGTTTGAGGACTGGTGCAAAGGTGGCAAAAACGAAAAGTTTGCGCAAAAAACATATACAATGCTGTTAGAAAGGCTATTGGAAAGGATGTAAAAATGCTCTTAAAAGACGTTAAGGATTATTTGAAAACTCTTGTAATAGCTGATTATTGCTACTTAGGTATGATGCCAGACAAAAAGGAAAAATCCTTTGGTGTATATCCTCTTAAGGAGAGCAGAAAGCCGGTTATTCCAATTGGGGGAATAAAGAATCGTTCCTATGGAGTTAGAGGTATATCAATACTGATACATTGGAATAATTCACCAACAGATAGCGAAAAGGCAGCAAGAGTATTATATGACAAATTATTAGAAGTTAGAAATGCAAACATTAATGACAGTATCATTAAGTTTGTCATGGTATCCAGTGATGAGCCTATATCACTAAATACTGATGATAACGGAATATACGAGTACGTCATTGAATGTTTGTTTTATTATGTGAAAGGTAAGGTGAAGTAAATGGAGACAATCCAGACAGGTGTAACCCCGGTACATGACATAGACTATGGTGTGTGTCTTACCGGAAGACCAACAGATTTAAAGACTGCAGAGTATACCACAGTAACTGATGCTGAAAACTTAGCAATCAGTATTGATGGTCAGATAGAAGAATGGAAGCCTATGGACCAGAAGGGATGGACTAGAAGATTAATGACTGCAAAGTCGTTAGGTCTTTCTTTTGGTGGAAAACGAAACTATGGTGATCCAGGTAATGATTATATTGCGTCAAAGGCTATGAAAACAGGTCAGGATGCAAATAGTGCAATAAGGCTTACATTTCCTAATGGGGATAAGCTGTATATGCCATGTGTGATTAATGTGACTTCGATGGCAGGAGACGCAACAGCAGTTAATGCTCTCGAATGGGAAGCTTTATCAGATGGTAAGCCTACATACGTAGAATATGAAACAGTTTAATATTAATGATTAAAGGGAGTGGTAACGCAAGTTGCCATCCCCTTTTTTAGAATGGAGGATTTGAATATGTCAAATATAGTAGATATTTCAGCAAGAATCACAAATGCCCTTCCTATGGTAAGGATAAGTGATACATTGTGCGTAACAGTAAATAATCGCAAAAGTACAGTACTTAACGTACAGGCAATGGTAAATGAATTTTCAAGAAAAGAGGCTGAAAGAGAAAAAGAAGCAGCTGAAAAAGGAGAGATTTTTGAACCAAAACATGAAATGGTAATGATGAATAAAGTCCTTGAGATGCTTATTGGACAGAAGAATACAGAGGAAATAGAGAAAATGGACTTACCTGTATCAGAGTACCATCTGGTATATATGACAATAATGAACTGCGCTACTGGTAATTACAACGCTCCCAGCGAACAGTAACACAGAAACATATTATGATTTTGAAGAGGACTGGCCACTCATAGAAGCCAGCTTCCTTAAACAATATGGAATACGAATAAGAAAAGAAGATGATATGTCTTATGAAGAGTTTTGCAACCTGATAAGTGGGATAATGCATGATACTCCATTAGGACAGATAGTAAGCATTCGCGCAGAAAAGGATTCGGAAGTGATTAAGAAGTTTACTAAGGAGCAAAAGCGTATAAGGAACGAATGGCTACTTCGCAAAGCTAAAAAGAGACGTGAAAATCCGGAGGAATACAAAAAGTATCTTATTCAGTTCCAACAGACAATGAAAAATATGTGTAAATAGGCACAATTAAATAAAAAGGGAAGGAGGTGTTGAACAAATGCCAAATGGTACGATAGTTGGTGTAATAGCCCTTGAGTTAGGAATAGACCATAAGAGTCTTGCAAGCAATCTTAAAGGAGCTACTAAGGTTGCTGAAAAACAACTCACTAATGATTTTTCAGGTATTGGTAAAAAAATAGGAGCATTACTTGGTGGAGCGGCAATAGTCAGCTTTACAAAAGAGTGCCTGGAGCTTGGCTCAGATTTATCCGAGGTTCAGAATGTTGTGGACACAACCTTTACAAGCATGTCAGAAAAGGTGAATGAATTTGCAAAGGGTGCACAGAAGCAGTTTGGCTTGTCTGAGACTACAGCAAAGAAGTATATGGGTACCTTAGGTGCAATGTCTTCATCAATGGGATTCACCGAGCAACAGTCATACGATATGTCCAAGGCAGTGTCAGGACTCGCCGGTGATGTTGCATCCTTTTACAATATGTCTTCTGACGATGCATTTAGTAAGTTAAAGGGTATATGGACCGGTGAGACGGAGGCATTAAAGGAAATTGGTGTATTGCTTACACAGACTAACCTTGACCAGTATGCATTAAACAATGGATGGGAAAAAACCACTGTATCAATGACCGAACAGGAAAAGGTAATGCTGAGATATCAGTATACTTTATCAGCTTTAGGTAAGGCACAGGGGGATTTTGCGAAGACAAGTGATTCATGGGCCAACCAAACAAGAATATTATCCCTTCAGTTTGACAGCTTAAAGGCTTCATTAGGACAGGGATTTATTAATTTGTTCACACCTATATTGAGACTGTTAAATCAGTTCATAGAAAAATTGCAGGTTGCAGCACAGAGCTTTGCAGATTTTACGCAGACACTTATGGGAGAAGCTACAACGGAGAACTCATTTAGTAGTATTAGTGAATCGGCATTATCAGCTGCATCAGATATTACATCAGTAGGCACGGCGGCAGAGACGGTGAAGAGAACTCTGGCCGGATTTGATAAAATCACAAAGCTTGATTCTTCAAGTACAGATAGCTCTACTACAGCTGGCAGCAGCGTCAATATGTCGACATCATTGGAAACCAGTGAGGTTGCTTCAGGAATTGATACAGCAACAGGCAAGCTACAGGTATTTAAAGATTGTCTGGAATCAATAATGAATTTGAAGGTAACTAAAGACATATTAGGATTGACAGATTCATTAAGCAAGACCTTAGAAAAGAAAGCGCCAAAGCTTATTGATACATTTGTAAAAAATACCACAAAATCATTTTCGAATTGGGGTAAGACTAACATCACGATATGGAACGATTTGTGGAACAAGGGAGCGTATCCGGTATTAGATGCATTTGTCAATGAGGGAGTTCCAAGGATAATGGATTTCACCGGAGAGGTACTAAATCTTTTTGGTAACGTCAGCACTAAATCAAATATGATATTCAACAAAATCTGGAATGATACACTAAGCCCGTTTATCGACCAGGTAGTCGGAATGGGGCTTGATGTTGGAAATATACTTACAAATATTTGGGATAAGTACGGAGCGCAGCTTTTCTCAAAATTGAATGAAGGAATTGACAATTTGTCATCCAATGTTCTGAATATTTGGAAGAACGTTTTGAAACCGGTTACAGATACCATCTTACAGACCGCAAGAAATCTTTGGGATAATAACTTGAAGGGTATAATCAAAAACTCTTGGGAATTGTTGGGCACACTCGGAAACAAGGTGATGGATTTATGGAACAATTACCTGAGTCCACTCATTAATTGGATGTCATCAACATTCGGGCCAGTGTTCAAGAATACATTTGCAAATGCAGTTGGTAACATTTGTGATATCTTAGGCGGTATGTTTACATCGCTGAATGGAGTAATTACATTCTTGAAAGGAGTATTTACTGCGGATTGGAAAAAGGCATGGACTGGAGTAAAGGATGTATTTGGCGGAATATGGGATGCTACGGTGGCTGTCATAAAAACTCCATTAAATCTTATTTTAGGTTTTACAAATAAAGTAATGGAGGGCATAACCACAGCGATAAATTCAGTTATAAAAGCTGTAAATAAGCTTAGCTTTGAAGTCCCAAGCTGGGTACCGGAAATAGGTGGAGAAAAGTTTGGATTTGACTTAAAGACTGTAACAGCAACACAGATACCTTTATTGGCACAAGGTGGTTATGTAAAACCTAACACACCGCAGCTGGCAGTTATTGGTGATAACAGACATCAGGGCGAGGTGGTCGCTCCGGAGGATAAGCTTAATGAACTGTTGAATAAGGCAGTATCATATAGCCAGGGCAATTACAGCTTTGAGATGCTGAAAGTACTGAAGGAAATACTTAAGTTGCTTAAGGATTTGGATTTAAACATTAATATTGATGGAGTATCACTTAAGGATCATATCGTCAATTTGATTAATGAAAACACCAAGAGAACTGGTGAATGTGAAATAATTACATAGGAGACCGATTATGGATGAGATTTTAAAAGTAGGTGATGTAGTATTACCAGCACCTGATCAGCTGATGATAGGTGATGAAATAATATGGTCTTCCAATACTGGACGTACTGCAGATGCAACAATGTTAGGTGATATTCTTGCTGAGAAGAAGACATTGAACATTGTATGGGGCATTCTTACAGAAGAACAGTATCTCATTATCAAGAACAATTTGGTGGCCGGATTCTTTCCGGTCACTTTTCATGATGATGGTTTGGAGTTAACCATAAGTTCGTACAGGAGTACCTTGTCTAAAGAGGTAATAGGTAGATGTGACGATGGCATTTTTTACTACCGCTCCGCTACTTGTGAGATTATACAGCAGTAAGGAGATGGAAAGAACATGTACACAGATAATTCGGAAGAGTTTCAGCAGAAAATTTTAAAGCCTGGACGAAAGTTTAAGTGCAAGCTGGAAGTCGATGGAACGACGATAGAGTCTGGAATAAAAAAGGTAAAATATGTTGGCGGGTCAATGGCAGGGAAAAATATTTCAATAGGTAACACTGTTAGTGCAAGAATTGAGGTTGAGATGACTACACCTTCTGTTTTGCTGGAAAATCAAAAATTAATAAACAGTATATTGATGGAGACTACATCTGGTTATGAAGCGATACAGTTAGGCGTGTTTTATCCACAATCCCCAAAAGTCACAGGTGAGATTGTTAAATTTGTCGCAGCTGACATAATGTCAACTAAAGCGGAAAAAATGTATGTAAGTGAATTATCTTATCCTGTAACGATAAAGGCGATATTGGAAGAAATTTGTACTTGCCTAGAAATAGAGCTTACAACAGATGACATTCCGGACATATATATAAATGATAAACCTGAAGGGTACAGTTATAGAGAAATAATAGGATATATAGCAGGACTTATGGGAAAGTTTGCATGTATAAACCGATTTGGGAATCTCGAGATTAGATGGTTTGAAGACAATGACTATTCTGTAAGTTATAGCCTAATTTCACTTCCTACCATAGCTGAGAGAGATGTAAGCGTTAACTACATTGAATGTAGTGTTGATAGTGAAACCGCATATACTTCAGGTGAGGGGTTGACAGGTATACAGGTGGAAAATCCATTTATGACAGAAGATGTGCTGAAAGATATTTATAGCAAATTGGAGGGATTTGCATATCGCCCAGCAGAAATAAACATGCTACTTGGCGACCCGCGATTGGATCCGTGGGATATAGTAACTGTGAAAGAATTTAATATAAAAGTTCCATGCATGATATTGGAATACTCCTTTGAGGGAGGCTTGAGTGGAAAAATCAAAGCAGTAGGAAAAAGCGAAGCTGAATCGGAGTCGAATTATGAAGGTCCCATGGCAAAGAAGATACAGAGACAATCTATAGAGTTATTATTGGTAAATATGATACTTACACAAAAGCTTGACGCGGATAGTGCAATAATCAAAGATTTAACAGCTTCAATAACAAAGACAAACACTCTTATCTTTGGAAGTGCTACAGGTACAACCATTCAAACAGAATTTGCCAACGCAGTCATAGCACAGCTTGGCGATGCGCAGATATTGTCGGCTATGATTAAGGATATTGCTGCAAGCAAGATAACCTCGGGCGATATTATCACAAACAATGTTCGTGTAATGTCGGAAGATGGCAGTTTGGTTATATCTGATGAAACCATACAGATAAGTGATGGTACAAGAGTTAGGGTGCAGATAGGTAAGGATGCAAGTGATGATTACAGTATTAACATTTGGGATGAAGATGGAAACCTTATGTTTAGTAAGGGTGGAATTACTGAAAGTGCCATTAAGGATGCTATTATTCGTGATGATATGGTGTCTGAGAAAGCTAATATATCAGCTCATAAGCTTAACATTGACAGCTTATTTGAAGAAATAAATGGCAGTTCTAACACAATCAAGGCTACGCAGATTTATTTTGATGATGAAGGGCAGAGACTTGACGTGGTGTTTAAGACTATGACGGAAGATGTTGACGGATTAGAAGAAACACAGCAAAGCCAAGGTACTGAAATCAAAACAATCCAAGGTCAAATATCAAACAAGATATGGCAGCAGGACATTACCACAGCTATAGATGATATAGAAGTCGGGGCAGTAAACCTCTTAAATGGCAGTAAGGACTTAAGCGACCCAAATAGTTTTTTTGCAGAATTTAACCTCACAGACGGAACAAATCAGCTAATCTTTGGTGGTTATGCTCTGTGTATGTAGAAAGGAGATAAAATGGCAAATTTACCTGAAAAGAATATAACAACAGTAAATAGTGTAACGAGTATACCGAGTGGTACAAATGTGTTTATCAATGCTAATGGTGAGCTTGTACAGGCAAGTATTGATACCATAGTTGGTGCTAGTAATGTAGTAACGGATGCAACACTAAATGCGGTAAAAGAAGCTATAGACAGTCAGTTTAGTGTATATAGTGGCAGTCATATAGTAGCAAGCACGAGTAAAGGCTATGCAACCGACTTCACATCCTATGGCGCAGGCGAGCAGACACAGTATAGTGGGAAGAACTTGTGGGAGCTTGGTAATGTAAGTGGAACTGCAACAGTACCAT
>CAYWDL010000001.1:21545-33978 GCA_964457015.1 uncultured Roseburia sp.
GCTGGAACATATACAATGTCGGCTTTGGTAACATCAACAGATACTGATATAACAACTTCACGTTTTATAATGTATGACGAAAATGCTACAGAAGTTAAAAGTTTATATTTTAGCAGAGGTACAAGGAATAGTCAAAGTTTTACAGTATCGTCTGATATATATATGGTAAGGTTTTATGCGAGCAGAAATAATGAAACTTCGGCAGATGATACATTCACATTTGCAGATATACAGATTGAAAGTGGTACAACAGCAACAGACTATGAACCTTACGTCGGTGGCACAGCTTCACCAAATCCCGACTATCCACAAGAGATTAACTCCGTAGGCGATAAGGGATATTTTGACGGAGAGTTGTTGAATGGTATTTATAACAATGTAACAGGTGCATTTACATCACTTGTTTTTTATGTTTGTAGTAAAAATCCAGTTCCTTGTAAAGAAGGGGATAGCATCAATGTTAAATATGGGGCAGTTGCCAATGCGATAAGCATTGTATATTACGATATAGATATGAACCAAGTTAATTATGTCGCTATTGCTAATGTAAGCGAGATAGCACATACAGCACCTGCAAATGCTTCATATTTCCATTATAGCATAAATGAAAATGGTTTAGCTTTGACACCAAGCACAGCTAAGAAGATTGTAGTAACAATCAACGGAATGTATGCGCTGATACAGAAGAGTGTTAATAAGAACTTGTTTAAAGTTACAGCAACCACTACAGAATTAAATGGTGGTAAATTCACAGTATATGAAGATGGTACTGTTGGTGTTAGTGGTACATTTACAGCTACAACACAATTTATATTAGGTAGTTTTAATTATTTGGCAAATACAAAATATATTTGTACAGGTTGTCCTAGTGGTGGTAGTGCAACTAGTGGTTATAAAATAAAATTCAACTATGGTAACACTTGGATAGATACGGGAAGTGGTTTTACAGTAAACACAACCAAGGATACAGTAGAAACACCAACAATAGTTATTTATAGTGGACAGACAGTAAACTTGTTATTTAAGCCTATGATAAGACTTGCAGAAATAACAGACGATACCTATGTACCACACGAAGAACAAACAACCTATATTCCAATCGCAGAGCCTTTGAGGGGTATTGGCGAGGTTAAGGATGAGGTTAAGACTGTTGATGGCTTGTGGAATGAGAATAGGAAGGTTGGGAAAATAGTATATAAAGCTAGTTCATTTATTGACGCTTATAGTTATGCCAATGTTAAGTATTTTGCGCTACCTAAACCAACTGACTGTAAAGGTTATGGTAAAAATATGCACTGTACTGTAATTAGTGATAAGTTTATTGATTATAGAGCAGGAACATATGGTCACGATAATGTAAAGGCTGTGTATGGTATAAATAGTTTAGCACATATAAATTATTTTTGGTTTGGATTTCCAGTAGACACAACATTGGAAGAAGCGCAATCTATCGGAGATATCGAGGTAATCTATGAGTTAGCAACCGAAACCTTTACACCATTCACCGACCAAACACCATTCCATCAAATGAAAACCTTTGATGGGGTTACATTGATTAGTAGTGATGCGGAGATGGTGGTTGAAGTACCAACATCACGAGCTGGTGGTGTAGCATCGGAAGGATGGTCTAAGGGACATTTAGCGGAGATTGAAATGCAGAATTTAAGCACAAAGATAGCTGAATTGCAGGCAGCTATAGTGAATTTATAAAGGAGAGTGACATAAGATGTATAATTTAATCAAAGATGTAATAAATGGTGGTAACTTTGAGTTATCCAATATTACAAAGAAAATCAAGTCATTATGGGTGGATAACAGCCTTACAGATGATGAAATGGCAGAACTTATCAATTTGGCACAGGGTAAGGCTAATTATAAGAATGGTATGGACTTATACGCAAAAGTGATGGAGCTTGATAAAAAAGTTAAAGAACTTGAAGAAAAGGTTGATAATATCATTGTTACAGATGATACAACAGAAAATACAACCACCGAAGATGCTGAATACGAAACAGGCAAGTGGTATTACAATGGTGATAAGGTTACATTTGAAGGTAGCTTATACAAATGCACTGCGCCTGAGGGTGTCGTTTGTGTATGGTCGCCAAGTGAATATCCTGTATATTGGGAGATAGTAACGGAATAGTGAGGTGTAAGGTATGAGTAAGATTACATCAACAACAATTACAAATCCAAACGACAAAGAAGATATATGTGCTCTTGTTCAGGTAACTGGACAGGAGCTTTACTATTTGTTAAGGCCGATTGAAATTATTGGCAAATACACTATATCCTTTTGGGTAAAGGCTACATCAAGTGAAACTATTGTGGTCCATTATGGAGAAGAGAGTAAATCATTTGCCATATTTACACAATGGCAAAGAGTAATATTCAGTTTTAATGCCGAGCATATTGACAATGTAATGATACAGTTCACAACCGGTACATATTACCTTTACAACACGCAGCTTGAAAATGGTAATGTGGCTACGGATTATAACGTGTCTCCGGAAGATTTACAAATACAACTCGCTCAGATTGAAAGCTCTATGAATACGCAGTACAGCGAGGTTGTGCAATCCTTGAATTCATTTAAGGTTGAAGTTGGCTCCACGTATGCCACACAAAGCAGCGTAAATGATAAAATCAGCAAATTAACAGTTGATTTAAATGGGTTCAAGACGGAAGTTAACGAGAAAGTACAGGCTGTAGCTGATAATTTGTCCGCTAATTACAGTACGACAGTTCAGATGAAGAGTGCCATCAAACAAAGTGCTAGTTCCATCTTGCAAACAGTATCAGGTACATATGCCACAAAAGAAAGTGTTACAGCTTCTTTAGAATTAAAAGTCGGTGTTGATGAAAATGACAAGATTGTGTCAATGATTAATGCCAGTGCTGATGAAATTAATCTTAAATCAAACAGAATAAGTATTGAATCTGATTACTTTTCTTTGACAAAAGAAGGTGTTTTTGCGGCTGTTGCCGGTTTAATTGGTGGATGGAATGTAACAGATTCAAATATTAACAAAATATTTGAAACAACTGTTGCCGGTGAATCCGTAACATATAAAACAATTTTAGATACGGAGTTGCAGTTTTCAGGAACATACCCCGATTATTCGTCCGGTGAAGAAGTATTAACAAAAGTTGAAGCAGGAATAGACTTAAATATAATAGGTTTAATATATCAATCAACTACAAATCCTTGGACACGTTACCCAGGATTGCATATTTGGTGTGATGAAGATTTATTCTTGCGTTCTGTAAATAGTAATATTGCTATATGGGGCGATAAAATAACATTAGCAGATGTAAACGGGGCAACACACGCAGTTATTGAAAATGGTGATATAGTTACGTTATCCGGCTCAAGTCTCAATAATAAGCTTGACTCCGCAATAGCAACATCAGCTTATGCTTCAACTAGAATCATAACAATAACAGTTCCGTCAAGTTGCTACTATTCAAGTGCGGTATCAGGCTATACATACTATGTGTTTAATACAGCGTTATTATATTTACCACACGTTTCTATTGGTTATGGTGGGTCAGTAGTCCCTTATATGATAAGTGGTTTGCGTATTTCACAAACGGAGTGTGCGTTTACTATGACGAAATTTACTATGGCATCTGATTTTTCAGCATATTTAACTGCCCTTGGTACGCCTATAGTAACATTTAACAGTAATGGTGATATGGTTATAGCCACAATGTTACCGGCTAATTATTCTAGCATAGTGGCTTTATCATCAGACATTACAATTTCATAGAGAAAGGATGAGGAACAATGAAGTATTTTGAATTAATTAAAAACTTAAACTCAATGAGGGAGTTCGTGGAAAAAGGCTACGAACTTCCTTTTACTTTGCGCAGAGCCATAAGGCTTAATGATGAAGTAATGGTGAAAGAATACATTATTTTTGATGAAGAGCGCAATCGCATTAAGGCAAGTGAACTTAGCGAGGATGAAATCAATAATAAGTTAGTTGAATTGGCTAACACAGAGGTAGATGTCAAAATTGAGAAGTGCAATTATGATGTCATGCAACAGGTAACAATTCCAATAACGGACGAGAATATGATTATGTTTATGTTGGAAATTAAGTGAAAGGAGGGAAAATAGTGGGAATAATGGAGATTTTAGGTATTGCCAGTATACCGGCATTAGTAGTCAGTGGAGTTGTATCACGACAGATTAATAAACTCGGGCAACATATTGACGAAAAGGAAGCCGCCCGAAAAAAGAGGGACTGTCTCTTGGTAAAAGGTGTTCTGGCCAGTTTGGGGCTCTCGAAGACTCAGGCAAAGGAACTAAACGACAAGGGCAAGCTTAATGGTGATACGACAGATGCCATGAAGTATGCAATGGAAGTAGGACACGACATAGAGAATTTTTTTCTTGAGCAGGGAACAGAAAATTTACAGTAAGAAAGGAACAGGTGAAAGTTATGTTGAATTATTTTACACAGAACCCAGTAGTGGCAATTATTTTTGTCGTAATCGTAGTAGTAGTTGCGATTTTTTTGTTTGTAAAGGCGATGCAGAAAATTGGTACAGAAAGAATACGAGAGTATGTATACCAGTTATTTGTGGAAGCTGAAGAGAAGTTTGAGTATGGTGAAAATACTCTTAAGTTTGAGTATGTAATTCAGTTGGCCAGAAGTTCTATACCAAGTCCGTTCAATAAGTTTATAACAGAATCATTATTGAGAAAAGTGGTACAGTTTTGGTTCGATTTATGTAAGGACTTATTGGACGACGGAAAACTGAATGGAAAGAAGGAGGATGAATAAGATGGCAACAACAGATCAGATTAAATTATTTATCAGCACTATTGCAGTGCTTGCAAGAAATGAATACTTATCAAGAGACAAATGGATTCTTCCATCTGTGTGTATAGCACAGGCGGCTCTTGAGAGTGGATGGAACTTAGAGGCGAAGTCAGTATTTGGTATTAAAGGTGAGGGCTTTGTGGCTACTACCACAGAATATTACAATAACAAGAAGATTACTATCCAGGATAGCTTCAGACAGTATCCTGATATAGCAGCAAGCGTAGTTGGATATTACGATTTCTTGAGAGATACACCAAGATATGCACGTGCTCTTAATAATCCGGATTATAAGGATGCAGTGGACAAGCTTATTCACACAACAGATGGCGCACCATATGCTACAGCACCTAACTATGAGGATGTAATCATAGCCATAATTGAACAGAACGACCTTACCCGGTATGATGCAAGGGATAATTTAGAAATCGACAAAAACGAGCCGATTTCGACAAAAAAAACAGTTCTTGAGATGGCAGCAGCTGTAATCAGAGGTGAATATGATGTTTACCCAAGAAGAAAGGAACTCATCGAAGCAGATGGTGGCAATTATGATGAAGTTCAGGATAAGGTGGAAGAACTTATGGGGATTGCTGGAAATGTAGAAGCGACAGAAACAAGATATAGAACTTGTGTGGTGCAGCCTAACGATGGTTTTTGGACCATTGCTGAAAGAGAATTAGGTGATGGTTCAAGAATGGAAGAGGTTTGGACACTTAACGGAATGACAAGGGATACTGTTATTCATCCAGGAGATATTCTTAAGTTGCCAAACTAATTGAAAAATAAGAGTAAATGTGCTATTATCAGCATTAGATTTTGCTATAAAGAAATTATAGGGATATATGGTGTCACAGTGCACCGTGACCGGCATCTATGACTACTTTGTAAGGCATAGTGGACTCCTTATAATATTAAATTACTCAATATTAATATATGCGTGAACGTTGCACGTTGACATACTTTATGGTAAAATAGATTGTCGGAATAAAGAATGGAAGGTAAGATAAATGGCAACAAGGACAGATATTAGGAATTATTATAGAAAATCAATGGGGTTTATGTCACTGATAAATTCATTGTGGTTACTTTGTGTTTCGGGATTGGCGATTTATATATCAGATTTTGGTGAATTGTCACCGGAGACCAACTCTGAAATAAGTGAGATATTATTATATGGATATTATGCAACATTTTTTGTTGGGGCATTTATGGTACTTTTGTTATTTATAGGTGGTATAGTTGCATTGAAGTCACAGTCAGAGGCGGTATTTAAGTTTTTGATTATGGTATCAGCCATAACATTTATACTTGCAGGAATATTTACATATTCAGCAGCTTATACAATATGGTGGTCAGGCGTTGAATGGAAGGACACATACACTATGAGCATATTGGTGATAAGTCTTGTATTAGGTGTGCTTACATGTGCTTATTCAGTATTTACAATAGTTATGGGTATCTTAGGAAAGAAATACTATGATGGAAAGAAGAATGCCAAAGAAGCAGAAGGGGTCAGTCTTGACAGATTAAATGTAAAGTTTACCGGGTATACAATGATAACATACATTTTTATTGCATTGGCTGTTTATGCATTGGCGTATTATTTTAAATGCGAGATTGCAACATATGATAGAATTCAGGGAGCTAGCAATACTAAGTGGATTAATCTTTTTAATAGAGTGTTTATAGCAGGAATTGTAATGTCAGTTATACATGTGGTGATGACGGTTTGTACTTTTGTTAAGGGTACCAATCAGATTATGTATGCCGGCAAGATTGTTTTGATGGGACAGTGCGCAGTTACAGCATTTTACATAATTGTCACTATTGCAATATTTAATAAGAGTTTTACTAAGATTAATTATCCGGACCCGGCATACATTATTTTCTCATATATATTGATTGGTATTAATTTAATTTTAGCCATAAGGGCATTTAGAACGAAGGTTAATGAGTAGCCTTGGCCTTTTGAATGGCACATTCTACTGCATTTGCAAGTACGCTGTAGGTGTATTTGTTATCGGCAGAGGAATAAATATTTAAGGTGCTTTGATTTTGAAGCACCTGTTTTTCTATATCATTTAAAGAATTTTCCATTAGTGGAGAGGTTGTGGTAACATCATCGGTAATTGGCACAAAATCAATGGAATTAATGTGGTCCCTATCAATCTTTACACTTACTTCCATTGGTATGGAATTGTAAATTACGTTAGATGAATATGTACCAGCGGTATATGGGCTGGTGGTTTCTGTTTCGCTTGTTTCATCATTTGGGATGAACATAAATACAAGCAGCACTACTAAAAATATTGCAAGTACGATGAATATAATAGTGTAAATTAGTTCTTTTAGTTGAAATACAACAATTTTAGGATTTGTTTCCATAAATATTACCCCGATTACATAAGTGTAATATATATTATTATTTTTTATTGGAAAATATGACTGAAATATAGATAAATAATTAGATGGAGGATAAAAATGGCATTAGAAATTGTTTTGGGTGGTTCAGGTGCAGGTAAAACTCATAAGGTATATGAGAAAATTGTTGCTGATTCCATAAAAAATCATAGCGAGAATTATTATCTTATTGTACCTGACCAGTTTACTATGGAGACACAAAGAGATATCATCAACAGACATCCAAATAAGGGAACAATGAATATAGATATTGTAAGCTTTAACAGACTGGCGTACAGAGTGTTTGGTGAGCTTGGAATAAGTAAGCTGTCTGTGTTGGACGATACAGGTAAAATGCTTATTTTGCGTAAGGTTATTGAGGCGAACAAGGACCAGTTAACCATATTTAAAAATAAGGTGAAATTGTTTGGTTTTACTGAGGAAATAAAATCTACAATATCAGAATTGTACCAATATGGCATAAATTTAGAGGATATTGATGATATTTGCCAGAAGATAACAGGGAACAATTCCATAAAAAGTAAGTTGCAGGATATTAAGCTTATATTTGAAAAGTTTGGCGAATATATAACACAGATAAGTAGTGAGGATTCTAAATATATAACAAAAGAAGAAATATTAAATGAATTGAGTATGGTGGTTGAAGAATCTGCACTGCTAAAAGATAGCACTATTGTGTTGGATGGCTTCACTGGTTTTACACCTATTCAGTACAAGCTGATTAGTAAGCTTCTGGTTCTTGCAAGGAAGGTTGTTGTAACAGTGACAATTTCAGTCGATGAGGCTGCAAGGATAACAGAAGCAGGCTTTTTGAACGTGAAAGAGCATGAATTATTTAATATGTCAAAGACAACTGTGAATCAGCTTATGTATCTGGCGGCTCAAAATGATGTAAAGGTACTAAAGCCGGTTATTATTGATGATGAGAATGTGTATAGACTTAAGAATGTTCCGTCGTTGAGTTTTTTGGAGAGAAATATATTTAGAAATAATAGAAGAAGACATACGCTTAATGACAGCAATATACAGATTTATATTGCCAAGAATCCTTTAGAAGAGGCAATAGGCGTAGCAGACAGAATATCAAATATTGTAAGAGAAAGCAATGGAGAATTGAGATATAGAGACATTGCGATTGTCACGGGGGATATGGAGGTTTATAAGCGTCCGTTGGAGGAAGCGTTGACGTCAAATGGAATACCATATTTCATTGATAATAAGAAGAGTCTTCTGAATAATAATTTCGTGGATTGCATCAGAGCATTGCTGGAGATGGTTGACGAAAATTTTGCGTATGAGCCGGTGTTTAGATATTTGAAGAGAGGTATGAGTAATCTTTCAAGGGAAGATATTGATATCTTTGAAAATTATGTCCTTGGATGTGGGATAAAAGGTATTAAGCAATATAGCAAGGGATTTACCAAAAAATACAGAGGTCTTTCAGATGAGGAGCTTAACCGATGCGAGGCTATTAGAGCAGAATTCATTGAACCTATAGCAAAGTTTAAGCAAAGCATTGGAGGGAAAAATGTAAAGGAAATCACTAAGGCCATTTATGAATTTATACAGGAAAATGATTTGTATTCAAAATTGCAGGCCTATACAGAGGATTTTGGTGATGATGAAAGTGAAAAACAGGAATATTCGCAAGTATACAGGCTGATTATGGAGCTTTTTGATAAGCTTGTCGGCCTTTTTGGTGAAGAGGTTATTCCGTTGAAGGAATACAGAAAGATACTTGATGACGGACTTGAGGAAATTAAGGTCGGAACAATTCCAGTACTGCTTGACCAGCTAGTGGTTGGTGATATTGAGAGAACGCGCGTAAGCGGAATTAAGGTATTATTTGTAATGGGTGTAAATGATGGTATCATTCCAAAAACTGCCGGAAAGCCGGGCATATTATCACAAAGGGATAGATTTGTATTAAAAAACATTAGCGTGGAAATGTCACCAACAGCAAGGGAAAACAGTTTTATACAGAAGTTTTATTTGTATCTTAATCTAACTAAGCCAAGTGAAAAATTGGTTTTGACGTATTCTGATGCATCCTTGTCCGGAAATGCAAAAAAACCTTCATATTTGATTGATACAATTATGAAAATGTATGATGGGATAAACTTGGAAAGACTGGAAGGGGAACAGATTTTAAAGGTTATATCAAGAGAGTCAGCCTTTAGATTAATTACTAAGGGATTAAGAGAGTTTGACCAAAATCCACCCGAGGATTTATGGAAAGAATTATTTTCATATTATTCTAAAAAGCCGGAATATAAGGAGAGGATTAAGAGGGCGTTGGAGGGCGCGTTCTATATTAATACTGATGTGAAGCTTGATGGGGCTATTGCCAAGGTTGTATTTGGCGATAATGTGGAAGGCAGTATAACCAGAATGGAAAAATATGCAGCCTGTGCATATGCTCATTTTTTGAGCTATGGCCTTAATCTGGTAGAAAGGCCTGTATATGAAATAAAGGCTGTGGATGTAGGTAATCTGTATCATAAGGCGGTGGAAGTATTTTCTAATAAGATAAAAGAGGATGGGTTGGATTTTAAAACCATCAGCGATGATGACAGAGAGAGAATTGTGGATATATGCGTCAAGGAAGCAATCGCATATTATGGTTATGACAGCTTGAATGAGTCGGCTCAAAATCAATATATACTGAAAAAGGTAAAAAAGGTTACGTCAAGGTCTGCATGGGCTATTTGCCAGCATATCAAACGCGGAAACTTTTCTCTTGAACAGTTTGAGGTCTCAGTGGGGAAGGGAAGAGTGGATAGAATTGATAAGCTTGAACTTGGTGATAATATCTACGTAAAGATTATTGATTACAAATCCAGCGAAACGATTTTTGATACTGATAAGCTTATCAATGGTTTGCAGTTACAGTTGATTTATTATCTTGATTCAGTATTGGAGAATGAAAAGAGGCGGAATCCTGATAAAAATGTTGCTCCGGGCGGAGTGTTCTATTTTAATATTATGGATCCTGTTGTGAATTATAAAGAAAAAATGGTTGATGATGATATTTTAAGAGAAAGCTTACTTAAGGAATATCAGATGACAGGTATATTCAACAGTGAGGCAGCAGTTGTTCTAAATATTGATGAAAGTATACCAAATCTAAAAGGAAAATCATCGTCAGCGGTTATAAAGGCCAGCAAATCTGAGGTTGACGTGGAGGATACAGTCAAGAAAAATGCAATGGGATTATCTGCTGCAAACATAGAAAAAGTAACAAGCTTTGTCAGGGATAAGGCAAAAGATTTAACGAATCATATATATGCCGGTGATATATCAATCAATCCATATAAGAATGGTGATAGAACATCCTGTGAGTATTGTAAATTTAATTCTATTTGCACATTTAGCAGGCAGGAATTTAATAACACCTATAGAAAGCTAAAGAAATATGAAAAGGGCGGAAAGGAGCAATAGGTAAATGAAGTGGACTGACGAACAAAAGAAGGTTATTGATACCAGGGATAAGAATATACTTGTGTCTGCGGCAGCAGGTTCTGGAAAAACTGCTGTATTGGTTGAAAGAATTATGCAGATGGTTATGGATAAGGATAATCCCGTAGATATTGACAAGCTGTTGGTCGTAACATTTACTAAAGCAGCCGCCAACGAAATGAGGGAACGAATTCTCAAAACTCTTGAAAAGACGCTGGAGAGTATTCCGGAGGATGAGGAGTTTCTGAGAGAACACCTTGAAAAGCAGTGTACTTATATTCACACGGCTAAGATTATGACAATTGATGGTTTTTGTCAGTCTGTCATTAAGGAGTATATAAGTCGTACCGATGTTGACCCGGCATTTAGAGTAGGGGATAATAGTGAAACGGTTCTTATGACAGAGGATGCTCTTGAAACAGTACTTGAAAAATGGTATGAGGAAAGCTCACCGGAGTTTATGGATTTTGTGGATACATATAGTGATAGAGTTGGTGATGATAAGATTCAGAGACTGATTAAAAAGTTATATGATTATGCATCCAGTTATCCCAATCCAAGAAAGTGGATTATGGAATGTGGTGATATGTATAACATCACTACAGTTGACCAGTGGAAGGAAAGTGCTATGGCAGCGTTCATTAAGGATGCCATAAAGCAGGGAGTGCTTGTTGCAAAACCTGATATTGAAAATGCATTATTACAGTGTACGCCGGAAAACGGGCTGGAGCCGTATGTAAAGAGTTTAACCGATGATTTGGAGTTTTTAAATGCTCTTGAAGCAGAGGACGATATAGAGGTACTTTTAGAAATACTTAAAAATCATAAATATATGAGTTTGGGAAAGACTAGTAAGCCCAATGAGGAGGCTAAGACAAAGGTTGCTAAGTATAGGGCAAACTATAAATCAATTATTGATGATTTGAAGGATAGCTATGCAACACAGCCATTACAGCTTATTGTGCAGAATATTAATGATTGTAAGCCTGTTATTGACGTGCTCATAAGGCTTACATTGGATTTTTCTGATGAGTATGCCCGTTTGAAGAAGGAAAAAAATATATTGGATTTTTCCGATATAGAACATATAGCCCTTAGTATTTTGACAAAGGAAGAAAATGGAGAGTATTATCAGACTGAGGCAGCCAGGGAAATGGCAGAGGATTTTGTGGAAATAATGATAGATGAGTACCAGGACAGTAACTATGTCCAGGAAGTATTGTTAAATGCAGTATCCACCTGCCGAGACGGAAAAAATAATATTTTTATGGTAGGTGACATCAAGCAGAGTATTTATAAGTTCCGATTGGCAAGACCTGAGCTGTTTCTTGAAAAATATGACTCTTATCCGGCAGATGATACTTCGGACAAGATTAAGATTGTTCTTGCTAAAAATTTTAGAAGCAGGCAGCAGGTGATTGATTCTGCAAATCTTATATTTGCTCAGATAATGACAAGGGATTTAGGTGGAATTGTGTACGACCGGCAGAGCATGTTGTATAAAGGTGCGGATTATGAAGATGTGGCACAAAATCAGCAGGCGGAGCTTATATTGATTGATAAATCTAAGGATAAAATAGGCAGAGTTGGTAATCTTAATCTGGTAGGAGACCCTGAGGGCACAGATGATGAGGATGAGCTGGAAAAGCTTGAAGCGGAGGCTGTTGTTGTAGCTAATAAGATAAAGGCTTTGGTTAATCCGAATTCGCCATTTA
>CAYWDL010000002.1:0-5065 GCA_964457015.1 uncultured Roseburia sp.
TCCTCCGTTGTACAATAAAGACAAGGTGATATTTCCAAATTCTTTGTTGTCAATTCGTTCATAACTGGCAGTTCCTTATCCAGCTTCGGTATACTGATAATTCCAATATAATCATTATCTTCAACTGTTACCACATTTTCTTCTATTGGAATTTCAATGTCTCCCTCAGAAATCATATTATCATCTGAATTTTTTACTATTCTACTATGAATTTCCGACACAATCTCTTTAGCCCGTACCCGTACCAAGGAATTTTTGTTGACATTTCCCACAATAAATGTAATACCAACAATCATTATTAAGCCGCCAACTACGGTTGCTGTCCACATAATCCTCTTTTTCTTCCTGAAGATTAACGCTGTACCGTAAAATATCACTGCCAGCAATCCACACACTATGATATGTTCAACTCTTTGACCTGTATGTGGTATATTGGGTTTAGTTTCCTCCGGTACAATTGGACTCTCAGGTGTTATAGGCTCCTCCGGTGTAGAAACATCAGGCTCTGTAGGTTCTTCCGGAATTACGATTACTGTTTTATCGTATTTTGGCTCTATTATAATATTGTATGTTTCCTGACCGAGTATTGAAATATCAGGAACATATACCAGAATAGGTAATGGAGTATATGTATATCCTTCACTATCTATAGCTTCTCCTGTAAGCAAATATACGCCTTTTTCAAGGTTTTCAAACATTGCTACATCATATTCATTCGTATGTGTGGCATACTGGAATTGAATATCATTCGCTGTTACATACCCTTCCAAAATCTCTGCCTGTTCTTTTCTATCAGAACTAATACTACTATCCAGAGACACCTTACAATCTCTGTATTCATCACATAATATATATTCATCATTATTAAGGTCTGCTATCTTCCGCATTTCAAATCTTACATTTTCAAATATGTACTCAATTTGTACGGAGCCCTGTTCCTTGGACATTTCCTCTGAAAATGCTATATTCGGTTTTATTAAAACAAGTACAAATGTACATAACCATATTAATACTATCCACTTAGCATTCGATTTCATTCCACTCTTATTCCTCTAACTAACAATCTATGGGTATTAACTGCATAAGGCGTGCATGTAAGTAAGGTAACATAGTCTTTTCCTTCTACTCTCTGCAAATCCTTTATTTCTCCAGGTAACACTACCAAAATATTATCCACCTTATATGTCAGTTTTTTCCCAAAGCAGGTAACAGAAAAAGTATCTCCTATTTGCATTTGGTCCAAATCTGAGAATATTACCGCATTTGCAATTCCACTATGTCCAACAATAACTGAATGATTACCAACGCCTCCTATAGGCAATGAAGAACCTTCCAGATGACCTACGCTTTTTTGCAAAATATTTTCTGAAGTTCCGAAATATATCGGGAGAAAAACACCCAATTTTTCAATTTCCAAATATCCCATAACTGCATCTTCAGTCATTCGCATTAATTCAATATATTTTGGCGATTCGGCATCTCCATTTACGAAGATTACCTCCTCTGCCAATTTTATATATTCATTATACTCTTCAAGTTTTGTCAAATACTCCTGATATTCCTCGTCAGTCATCTGACTATATCGCTTATTATATTCTTCAATTACTCTGCTGGCATTTTTTTCGTTGATATAATTACTTATTGTAGGATAAAACATAATCACCAAACCCGCAACAAGCATCAATATAATCACTACTGTCGACAGTTTATCTTTGATTTTTTGCATTTCTTATATACCAAAATAATAATAGCTGCCAAAACTAAGGTTCCTCCAATAGCATAAAACATTACGACACCTGTTCCACCTGCTGATGGAAGAATATTTCCTTTATTATTTGCCACCTGTACTCCTACGGCTTCAACTCCGCTTGACGCTGCATTTGCTGTAGCCGTTGTTGTAGACTTAATATCACTTACATATGCCGCAACATATCCACTTGGCTGTGCATTTTCAAATGTAACCTCCCCTGTAGTAGTATTAATCCATACATACTGTGTATCGTTCGCCGGATTTTTAGCCTGTCCTTTTATAATAGCTTCACCTTCTACAGAAGTATATACATATTCTATAGTTGTTGTATTTGCAACCTTATATGTCATAGTATCAGCACCAACTATAACTTCAATAGAATCAGCAAGTAAATTATATCCTGCAGGCGCTTTCATTTCTTTCAAATAATATGTTCCAGCTGCCAAACCTTCATATAAACCAATACCATTGGCATCTGTTGTAATAGTTCCAATCTCATCACCTGTGCACTCAGCATTTGTATAAATATTAAATACCGCACCTGCTAATTTTGTAGATGCATTACCATCTTCATACTTATCTACATAAATTCCATATGTGTAAACTACTTCCTCTACCTCTGTTGTTGTATGATATCCTGTTGTATTTTCATCTGGTCTATCATCATTTGATTCAGGATCATATGATGTTCCAATATATGGAGAATTACTATATGTCAATGTTGCACTATTTACATTGCCTTCTGCTGTACCCACAACAGCTTTTTCATTTAAGTAAGCATCATATGTTACTGTTAAAGATGTATATGCGCTTATCTTGCTGTAATCGAAATCGATGTACATTATCTGTCCCGATACGGTAACACTATATGCATCACTTGATATTTCTGCATCACCATTCTTTACAACAACTGAATTCCCAACTATTGTTATGCCTTCTGAAAATGTATCTTTAATGAAGTATGTTGTATTAGTTGCATCTTCAGGATATGTAGGAACCGTCACTTCTAACTGATATGTAAAAATGTCACCGACGCCGATTGTATCTTCGCTATTCTCTTCGACACCATTTATAATTTCTTTACTACTAACAGTTGCATCCGTAGTTTTCATAACAACATCATAACTACTATAAATTACATAACTGCCATTAACAACTACTGGAACAACTTCAATTGAAACAGGTGAATAAACCTTTGCTCCAGTTGCATTTCCACCACCAATGACGAGATACTGTCCAATTGATAAATTAATAGATGCCGTAGCAGCTAAACCATCAGCCACAGTCGTAGCGGTTACAGTTGCCGATGTTTTCCACCCTTCCTTTCCTACAGTATATGCTGATAACTCACCATATAAATCTTTCACTCCATCCGCTGATAATGCCATATATTCATCAATAGTATCTACTTCATGATCTCCAAAAAAATCTGCATAAAAATCTGCAAATGCATATGTTACAGTATTTGAATCTACATCATAGCCGACATCAATAACCTTAAAAATATACAAAATGTCTCCTACGTTTTCTGTTGTAATTTTAATAGCTGATTCTTGGTCAGCAGATGTTAATTCCACCGGAGTAGCCTCTGCTGATACCGTGCTCTGCGCAAAAACAGACGTAAACATGCTAAAAATCATTACCATTGTTAATAATACACTTATTTTTCTTTTAATACTCTTCATTTCATTTCCTTCCCGCAATTATTTGCTTTGCTTTTGTTGTATAAAACCATATAAGTAAAACATAAAATTATAGTTAATAATCCAACAAAATAATATATATTTACTCCATTTCCACCAGTCGCAGGCAAAGTATATTTTGAAATATTAACCAGCTTACCATTGTTACCAAGTAAAGCTGTTACAGTTCCTTCAGAATTTGAGGCTGAATAATACGTTGCAGATGTCTTTGACACCATTTCGTCCTTATTTACAATTTCCTGATAATTACTTGCATAATATACATTTACAGCCGATGGAGTATATATAACCTTTGTCTCTGAACCTGCGTTCCAATTGTTGGTATATATTGGTACGCCTTCCTCTAATATTGCCTCACCTGTTGCATTTGGTCCTACGCGCATAATAAGTCTCATAGGCAAAATATCGTACAATACCTCTGTGGCTGAACTTCTTAGCATTAGTGGTACCAATTCAACCGGTATTATCCACTCTACTGTAGTTGTTCCATCAGTATTACTTATTACTTTCACTTCCATCAATGATAATTCAACCTTATCACCATTAGATTTTCCACTTACATTGACGCTTCCCGAATAGGTGTATGTGGTTACATTGTCACTAACACTCTTCGATGACACAGTATAATTAAGGCCATTATATCTTAATATTGGAGCTTCTTTTAATTCCATTCCTTCACCGATGTTATCAATAAATGTTATATTTGTACCTGCTTCAAGAGGATTTGCTATAATATTTATTTCCTGAGCAACCATCATCTTGATAAATGCTTCAATACCTTCACGTAATGTAAGATTATCCATATTTTCATATTTATCACAATATTCATACCACAAACTCTGATTATCATTTAATAATGTACAAAGCTCCTTATAGTATGTCTCATGTCTTGTATGATTACAGCTTATTACATCATCCAAAGTCTCCAGACTTGGTGAAACAATCATTTTTCTAAAATGCGAACAGCTGGTATTACCTGTATCATTAGCAAGGTCGATACCTATATTATAAAACCGTACATCTTCCCTTGAAAGATTTTGCCCATTTTCATCTGTATATAACCCTGCTATTTTTTCTTTATAATAACTTGCTGAAAGCACCGTATAATAGCCTTGATATTCGCCGGTAGTAGAATGTCCGGAACCTAAGTCACCAATAACTGAAGCGTTAGTATTTCCAACATCATTGTAGCTTCTAGTATATACTGTCGGCTCACCGTCCGTAAGAAGAATAACTATAGGAATTCTACCTTCCTTATCTGTAGCAGAGTTAAGCATCTCATATGCCAAATATATACCATACTGAGTATATGTAGCACCATATACATTCATGGTTTTACTTGATGTACTTCTACCATTCACCCCTTTTACGGTAATAGTGGCACCGGCCTGAGCACTTTCACCCTTACCTAAATTATCATTTCCCTCAAAGCTTAGACTAATACTATCATATGCACTTAGCGGTAAAAATTCACATCCATGTATTCCATTGTTTCCGCCTGAGCCATCAGCTCGTATACTTGAAAATGTTATCATTCCCACTCTGTTGTCAGGGTTCACAGCTATTATTTCCTTCATAGCTTCATTCAACGCGGCTATTGTTTTTGACATTC
>CAYWDL010000002.1:5075-29493 GCA_964457015.1 uncultured Roseburia sp.
ATACGGTCATCTGTCTCCATGGAGCCCGATGTATCCAAAATAAATACAACATCCAAATCAGGAATCTTATTTTTTGCTTCCAGATATTGGTCACTTAATGCTGACAATATAACCGAGAATTCGCCGTCAGAATATGTATATCCGCTGTTATATACATCTTCTTTATACGCTACTGATTTATCAACATCCACCTGACCTGTGACAGTAGAAACTGTACTCTCAATATTAGTAGTTCCCTTATCAGAATAAGCTTTATAGCTATCCTCTCCCAAAATATATGTTTCTATCTTTGATGAACTTGGTTCTATATCAGCACTTCCTTCTGAAACCATCTCGTAAATCAACAGCTCATCATATAAATTCGAAGCAGTCTCATCAGTTCCCATACCGGCCGTAAATATATTATCCGAAGTATTAAACTTAAGGTAACAATATACTGCATTTGCATTACTTTGCCCTGAATTTCGTGTTTTTATTATAAACCCATTTCCTGACTGTTCTACCTTAACAATACCACTCCATGCTGTGGTATCCTTTTCAGCTAACATTAATCCCGTACTTTTATCGATTCTTATCACCTTACTATCATTTACAGAAGTTAATGTCCCATATGTATTGTCTCCGTCAATAGGTTCATATATCCAACTATACAAATCCTTATCCATAACTCGCAGAGTCCCATCACTCATCACAAAATCTGATATAAGTGTAGTTCCTATATAGCCGCCATTATTATGAAGAGCATAATAATATTTTCCTGACTTATACACAATCATATACCGAGTAGTCGCATCGCGTAACACTTCATCTGCTTTTACAAACTCGCTATATGAGCTTACTATATTAACTTCGGTATCGCTCGCCAAAATTGGCTTTAACTCCGTCAATAATAATATACTGATAAGTATAAAAGCTAATAGCCTCCGTATTTTCCCAATTTTTTTTACGCTCATAATATTTCCTTTTATGTATAATTACAAAATAGTGTACTTTTGCGCAACTTTTTTGCTATTGCGCAATTATATATCTTTTTTCAATTTTACACAACCCAAAAATCATTTTTTAATATTTTTTTAATATTTTTGTTCTAATCACTATTCTACCAAAAAGTACACCTTTTGGCAACATCTTATTATCCTTTTCGTACTATATAATTCTTGGCCTTATTTCTAAATGTTGTTAATGGCATAGAACATATTTCTGCCGCATAGCTTCCTGTTATTTCCCCCCGAAGCCATCTATATACAACAGCTTCGAAATCCGGTGGTACCTCCCTTATAGGTCTTCCAAATCGTACGCCCCTTGCTTTTGCCGCCGCAATGCCTTCCGCCTGCCTTTGCTTGATATTTGAACGTTCATTTTCAGCCACAAATGAAAGTAGCTGTAGAACTATATCACTCAAGAAAGTTCCAATTAGATCCTTTCCAACCCTTGTATCTAAAATCGGCATATCAATAACTACAATATCTATCTTTTTTTCTTTTGTTAAAATTCTCCATTGCTCTAAAATTTCATCATAATTTCTTCCCAGCCTATCGATACTTTTTATAAACAGAACATCATCTTTCTTAAGCTTTCTAACCATCCTTCTGTACATCGGTCGTTCAAAATCTTTTCCAGACTGTTTATCAATGAAAATATTCTTTTCATCGATATTATATTCATATAAAGCTACCAGTTGTCTATCTTCATTCTGTTCTTTTGTGCTAACTCGCACATAACCATATTCCTTTGACATTTCAACACCCTTTCTCCTTCTAAATATTATTACACACAAAAAAGCGATGCAATCTCTATAAAAAGAGTATCCACATCACTTATTTTTATTACACTACTATTTAATTATTTGCAATATCCTTCACAACCTCACCAGCTATAATAAGCCCCACAACCGACGGCACGAACGCCACACTTCCAGGAATTCTCTTTTTCTCATCCGGTGATTGCAGCTTACTTGTATCAGGAGACATAGGCTGTTCCTCTGAGTATACCACCTTAAGCTTCTTAACGCCCCTAGCCTTCAATTCCCTTCGCATAACCTTTGCAAGTGGACACACATTAGTTTTATAAATATCACTTACCCTAAAAGCCGTAGGGTCAAGCTTATTTCCAGCACCCATACTGCTTATGACAGGAACATTTGCCTCCTTTGCCTTCATGATAATCTCAAGCTTTGCAGTTACAGTATCCACTGCATCCACCACATATGTGTACTGGGAAAAATCAAATTCATCAGAATTGTCTGGCAGGAAAAATGTTCTGTGAACTTCGACATTTGCCTGCGGATTAATATCAAGGATTCTATCACGCATTACATCAACCTTATTTTTTCCAACCGTAGACTGCAATGCAATAATCTGTCTGTTAATATTTGACACACTGACATCATCCTTATCAACCAGAACAAAGCTACCAACACCACTTCTGGCAAGTGCTTCAACAACATAACCGCCTACGCCACCTACTCCAAAAACTGCGACCTTGGCATTATTCAATTTTTCTATTCCATCCTCACCTATTAGGAGAGATGTACGGCAAAATTCTTCTTTCATAGAACCTCCATCTATTTCAATAACCACTCTATAACATTTATTTGCTTTATTCCATTATGAGATGTCAATGGCACATAATCCATAGTTAACAAATATTTAGGATTGTGATCCTTTACAGCTTCTAAAGATGCCAATTCTCTCTTAAGAGTATTTTCATCCAGTACAGACTGTGAAACCTGATAATACTCTTCTCCCTCATCATTTATGGCAATAAAGTCAATCTCATTATCTCCTACTTTACCAACATAAACTTCATACCCTCTTCGTGTCAGTTCAAGATACACAATATTTTCCAAGATGTGTCCAAAATCTGTTTGCTTACTACCTAGTAAATAATACCTCAAACCAATATCAGCAAGATAATACTTTGCCCCAGTTACCAGCCTTTGCTTACCCTTAACGTCATATCTTCCTGCCTTATACAAAACAAAACTTTCAGTCAGAGCAGATAAGTAGTTTTCTACTGTAGGTACACTAACCTTTCTTCCGGCAGAGGTCATAGTATTGGCAATCTTCGTAGATGAACACATATTACCAATATTATCAAACATATACTCTATTACACTTTGCAGCTGTGCAGTATCTGTTATCCTTTTTCTTGTAACTATATCCTTCAAGACAATGGTATTATATATCCCTTCAAGATATACTCTTATATCTTTTTTATTTACGAATTCCAACGTTCCCGGAAATGAACTATTTACAAGATAATTCATATAAAGCTGTGCTGTATTATTATTTTCCGCAAATGCAGAAACATATTCTTTAAATGATAAAGGTAACATTTTTATTTCTACATATCTTCCCGACAATAAAGTTACAATCTCACCAGACAATAAACAGGCATTTGACCCTGTTATATATAAATCCACGTTTTTCTTAACATATAACCATTCAACTGCCCGTTGAAAATCTTTTACTTGTTGAACCTCATCTAAAAACACATAGTTAATTATATTTTCCATTAACTTATCATTAACATAATCAAACAATTTTTCTGGCGTTTTTATCTCTCTATATTCCGCTTCTTCTAAATTTACAGATATTATTTGACTTTCATCCACACCATTACTTTTCAGATAATCCTGATATATCTCAAACAACGTGGATTTACCGCATCTTCTAATGCCTGTAACTACTTTGATAACATTTTTATCTTTAACTCTAATTAAATCTTCCAAATAATCGTTTCTTTCAACCACTATACCACCTCTTTTCATAAATTCATATTAACATATCAGCTCAAAATAGTCAAGTTTGTAAATTCAGATTTACAAACTTGACCATTCTATACTACTCTATCCTTCCATCCTTAAGTCTTATAATCCTATCCCCATACTTAGCTGACTCCTCTGAATGAGTTACCTGCAAAATAGTTATATTCTCTTCTTCATTAATTGTCTTAAATAGCCTCATTACCTCTTCGCCGGACTTACTGTCAAGATTACCTATTGGCTCATCAGCCAGTATAACGTCAGGATTTAAAATAATTGCTCTTGCAATGGACACACGCTACTGCTGTCCACCTGACAACTGATTAGGAAGTGACTTTCTCTTATCCTCAAGACCAATAATCTTAAGAATCTTACTTGGTCTTTGCTGATTACAAGCTCATATTCATTTAAATCCGGCACATCACTTCCCAGAAGCTTCATTGCTTTTGCTGTATCCACGTCCAAACCATAGATATATGCCGGCTCGTCGTCTATCATTATATATAACCCAATCATATTTGTGTTATTAATCTTCTCATCACCAAATTCAATGGTATCTATATGAAATTCTTCAACTGTGCTCATTGATATATCTACATCACCATATATAGAGCGCATTGTTTCCTGTACCTTTAGCACTATCTCATCCGGTAGTGTCAAATTCAGTGTAAATACTGTTGTGGCAACAGTTAGCGCCAAAATAATCAGCAAACTTCTACCCTTCTTCTCCCATATGTTTCTTAGTATGTGTTTTAATATTATTTTCATATTACTCCATTTCCCTTGCAAATATTTTCTTACTTTGTCCGTTCTTCAAATAAATTATCAAATTAACAGAAGGAAAATCAGGATATCCAAACTCATCTTTAATTTTTTTCCTTGTCCTGTCATATAAATAGCACAACAATATATTGGCAACTATTGCCACAATAAATGCCTTATGAACTATGATAAGTACAAATGTTGACAACACATTCAAATATATATTAAACTTTTTCAGGAACCTAGCAACCAAATAAACTGCCACAAACACGCATATTGCCTGATAGCCATACTCCACACTAAAGTTCTCCAATTTCTTTATCTTATAGACTTCCATTAGTACAACTGCAAGTAAAATAAATATCAAATTGATGGTAAAATAGCCTTTCTTTGCTTCTTCAATATCCTTACAAATTATTCGCCCATTAACAGCACGTGCATTATATTCAAACACTTCCTCTATGTATGTTTCTTCATTCTCTTTGACCGCCACCTCACCATATTTCAAATCATCCTTTGTAAGATAATGAAAGTATGGAATATATTCTGGTTGAACATCTTTATTAATAATCCTATCAACTATTTTCTTTAATTTTGCGTTCATAACACTCTCCTTGGGTATGGCTCATAACATTTCCACACTAGATTATAAAATAATGCATCACATTATTCAAGTAAAAAACTAACAATTCACCATATACTTTTTTTTACTTCTCTGTGCCTCGCCCCTACTTTTTCGCGAGGCACTACTCTCTTTTTTGCTTCTCTGTGCCTCGCCTCTACTCTTTCGCGAGGCACTACTCTCTTTTTTTGCTTCTCTGTGCCTCGCCTCTACCTATAAAAAGGTCTGCTTCAACATTAAACTAACATCAAAGCACACCTTCTCTAAATCTCAATCATTATTACCAATTCACCAGATTGTAATTCATATATCTAGTAACCTGATGACTACTCTCCCTTAAAACTTCCTAAACTTCTCATACCTCTTATTAATCAAGCTATTCTTGTCCTCAAATTCCAATTCCTCAATAGCCTTCTCAATAAGTCCTGCCATATATGCTGCGCATTCTTCAACATTTTCAGCTGCGCCATGTCTTGTTTCCGGAACGATGTCGTCGATTACTCCAAATTCAAGTAAATCCTCTGCTGTAATTCGCATTATAGGAGCCGCCTCCTTGGCTCTTGAACCATCCTTCCAAAGTATTGAAGCAAAGCCTTCCGGTGAAAGAATTGAATAAATGGAATTTTCCATCATATACACTTTGTCTGCAACGCCAAGTGCAAGAGCACCACCGCTACCGCCTTCGCCGATAACAAATGAAACTATAGGTGTTTTAAGCATAGACATTTCCATAAGGTTTCTTGCTATAGCCTCACCCTGACCTCTTTCTTCTGCACCCATACCCGGATATGCGCCCGGTGTATCTATGAAACAGATAACCGGTCTGTTAAACTTCTCGGCCTGTTTCATAAGTCTAAGAGCCTTTCTATAGCCCTCTGGATTTGGCATACCAAAGTTTCTCATAACATTTTCCTGTGTATTTCTACCCTTCTGTTCAGCAATAACTGTAACTGGCTTACCATCGAAGAACGCAATCCCACCTACAATGGCACTGTCATCTCCAAAGTATCTGTCACCATGGAATTCCATAAAGTTGTTGAAGATAAGATTAATATAATCAAGACCAGTCGGCCTTTCCTGAGCTCTTGCCATCTGAACCTTTTCCCAGACAGAGGCGATGTTAGTGGTCTTTCTTACCCCTTCACCATCCTTCTTACCGGCATTCTTAAGGACATATCCTAAGTGATTAAGTGCCTTTATAGGATAGAAGCTATTAAAATCACTTTCTGATTTGTGAGCTCTAAGAATATCTGTAAGCACCTGCTTTTGATTCTCTCTCTCCACAATGGCATCTACAAAACCATGCTCTAATAAAAATTCAGCTGTTTGGAAACCTTCCGGAAGCTTTTGGCGAATAGTCTGCTCAATAACTCTAGGACCTGCAAAACCAACAAGTGCCTTTGGTTCAGCTAATATAATGTCGCCTTCCATAGCAAAGCTTGCTGTAACACCGCCTGTTGTAGGATGTGTAAGAACAGTTACATAAAGCTGTCCTGCAGCGCTGTGTCTTGCAACTGCCGCACTGACCTTTGCCATCTGCATAAGCGAAAATATACCCTCCTGCATTCTGGCACCACCTGATGCAGTATAGATGATTACAGGTGTTTTTTCAGATGTTGCCCTTTCAAAGATTCTCGTTATTTTTTCACCAACTATGGTTCCCATACTTGCCATCATAAAGTCTGCGTTCATTATGCAAAGATATGTTTCCATACCATTGATGGCACATCTACCTACACAAATTGCATCCTTATAACCCGACTTTTCCTGATTCGCCTTAATCTTTTTCTCATAATCAGGGAAATCTATGGGATTGCCGGCCTCTATATCGTCAAACATTTCTACAAATGTTCCCTCATCAGCAAGCATCTTTATTCTTTCCTCTACAGTCAGCCTAAAATATGCACCACAGTCACTACAAACCATATGCGCTTCCTTTAACTGCTTTGTATAAAGAATTTTTCCGCATTTATTACATTTTACAGCAAGACCTTCCGGAACATTAGGCTTCTTGTTTTGAACCTCTTTCTTTATATCATCTGCTGTAATGGCGTCCTTTTCACCATCTACATAGAGGATATCCTTACCTTCATATTCCTTTTGAAATGCGTTTATTCTAATATATTTCTTTTTAAATATAGCCATTTACGCCCTCCTACAGGTCTTATTTCTAAAGCTTAAACTCTTCTGCAATAAATCCTGTATCAAAATTGCCAGATACAAATCTGTCATTCTCCAAAACCTTTCTTTGGAAAGGAATTGTTGTGTCAACGCCCTGAATATCAAATTCATCAAGTGCCCTCTTCATTTTTGCAATAGCCTCTGCCCTGTCATTGCCGTGAACAATAAGCTTTGCAATCATAGAATCATAGATAGGTGGAATCTTATATCCTTCATACACACCCGAATCCACTCTTACTCCCATTCCGCCCGGAACCACATATTTTGAAAGTGTTCCCGGAGATGGTCTGAAGCCTAAATCAGGATTTTCGGCATTAATTCTACACTCAATTGCATGACCCTTTATTCCTATTTCATCCTGCTTTTTTGAAAGCTTTTCACCGGATGCAACTCTAAGCTGTTCCTTCACGATATCAAAGCCTGTAATATATTCTGTTACAGGATGCTCAACCTGAATTCTTGTGTTCATTTCCATAAAGTAGAAATCACCATTGGCATCAAGTAAAAATTCAATAGTTCCTGCATTTTCGTAGCCTACAGCCTTTGCCGCATTTACTGCTGCCTGACCCATTTTCTTTCTAAGCTTTTCTGGAATTGCTGGAGAAGGTGCTTCTTCCAATACCTTCTGATGACGTCTCTGAATAGAACAGTCTCTTTCTCCAAGATGAATAACATTTCTATACGTGTCCGCCATAATTTGGAATTCAATATGACGTGGGTTGATAATGAGCTTTTCAATGTACATTCTGCCATCACCAAAGCATGCTAGCGATTCGCTCTTTGCCGTATCAAAAAGTGATATGAAGTCCTCTTCCTTGTGAACCTCTCGCATACCCTTTCCACCGCCACCGGCTGCTGCTTTTATCATTACAGGAAAACCGATTTTTTTAGCAATCTTAAGCCCTTCTTCAGCGTCTAACACATCTCCGTCACTACCTGGTACAACAGGTACTCCTGCATTAATCATTGTTTCTCTTGCCTTTGACTTATTGCCCATAAGGTCAATTACATCTGCTGAAGGTCCAATAAATTTTATATTGCATGCCGCGCAAAGTCTGGCAAATTCACTATTCTCAGACAAGAAACCAAAGCCCGGATGAATTGCCTGTGCACCTGTAAGTATAGTTGCACTAATAATATTTTCCATATTGAGGTAGCTGTCCTTTGACTTGTCCTTGCCGATACATACAGCTTCGTCAGCCAATTTCACATGTAAAGCGTCCTTGTCAGCCATAGAATGTACAGCAACTGTCTGTATTCCAAGCTCCTTACAAGCTCTGATTATTCTTACAGCTATTTCTCCTCTGTTTGCAATTAATATCTTACGAAACATAATGTGTTTCCTTTCTACTTAATAATCACAGTAAGCTCAGCTGATGCTGCCACCTGGTCGCCAACATATGCTACAGCTTCAGCCACACCAACAGGACCCTTCATCTTTATAATCTTTGTTTCAAGTCTAAGCACATCACCCGGAACAACCATTCTCTTGAATTTCACTTTGTCCATACCGCCAAAGAATGCTGTCTTACCCTTATAAGCATCAAGTGATAACGCTGCTACTGCACCAGTTTGTGCAAGTGCCTCAAGAATAAGTACGCCCGGCATTACCGGCTGACCTGGGAAATGTCCGCCGAAAAATGGCTCGTTCATTGTCACACATTTTCTTGCTACGCAAGACACACCTGGTTCACATTCTTCTACCGCATCAATCAACAAAAATGGCTGACGATGTGGAATTATTTCCATAATTTCCTGAATATTAAGCTGCATAATTAACCTCCAAATAATACACTATTTGATTACGAACATTGGCTGACCAAATTCAACCATATCTTCATTGTTTACAAGAATCTCAACTACTTCACCATCAACATCGCTTTCGATTTCGTTCATAAGCTTCATAGCTTCAACGATACATACAACCTGGCCCTTCTTTACCTTATCGCCAACCTTAACGTACGCAGGCTTATCAGGAGCGCTTGATGCATAGAAAGTACCAACCATTGGTGAGTTGATTGTCTTTCCTGCCACAGCAGAAGCTTCCTTCTTAACATTTTCCTCTACCTTAGTCGAAATCTCTTCTTTCACTGCTGTTACAACTGGTGCCGCAACTGCCACAGGTGCTGCTACAGGCATTGCTGCCACAGCTTCCTTCTTTAATACGAGCTTAACGCCTTCCTGTTCCATTTCAAATGTTGTCAAATTAGATTCATCTATTATCTTTACTAATTCCTTGATTTCTGAAATATTCATAACAATCTCCAATCCTAGCCATTATACTTAGCCATTACTATTGTTGCATTATGTCCACCAAAGCCCAATGAGTTTGACATTGCATAGTTTACAACTGCATTTCTTCCCTCATTTGGAACATAGTCCAAATCACATTCAGGGTCTGCTACCTGATAGTTAATTGTTGCAGGGATGAAATCCTCTTCAATAGCCTTTGCACAGTAAATTGCTTCAACAGCACCTGCTGCTCCAAGTAAATGTCCTGTCATTGACTTTGTTGAGCTTACAGGAATATTGTAAGCAGCTTCGCCAAATACGGTCTTAATAGCGGCTGTTTCAAACTTATCATTGTATTTTGTACTTGTACCATGAGCATTGATATATGACATTGCTGATTTTTCAATGCCTGCTTCCTTAATAGCAAGCTCCATAGCTCTTGCACCGCCTTCTCCATCTGGAGCAGGTGTTGTAATATGATGAGCATCACATGTTGCACCGTAACCGATAACTTCAGCATAAATCTTTGCACCACGAGCCAATGCGTGTTCAAGACTTTCAAGAACAAGTGCACCGGCACCTTCGCCCATTACGAAACCACCTCTCTCGCCATCAAATGGTATTGAAGCTCTATTCTTATCTGTAGCCTTTGACAATGCTGTCATAGAGTTAAAGCTAGCTACACCAAGTGGTGTGATTGAGCTTTCTGTACCACCTGTAACCATTACATCCTGGTAACCAAACTTAATCTGTCTGAATGCTTCACCAATACTATGTGTACCAGATGCACAAGCTGTTGTAACACTTGTACAGATACCCTTTGCGCCAACTCTGATTGCAACATTTCCTGCTGCCATATTTGAGATAACCATTGGTATAAACATTGGATTAACTCTCTTTGGTCCCTTATGCTCAAGTGTAAGTGTACCATCCTCGATTGTTCCAAGACCACCGATACCTGAACCTAAGATTACACCAAATCTTTCCTTGTCAATGGCTTCTAAATCAAGCTTAGCATCATTAACAGCCTGAACTGAAGCAGCTACTGCCAACTGGCTGAATCTAGCCATTCTCTTTGTTTCCTTAAAATCCATATAAAGTGTTGGTTCAAAATCCTTTACTTCACCGGCAAGCTTAACTGTATGGTCTGTTGTATCAAAGCATGTAATCTCATCTATACCACATACGCCAGCTTTAACGTTTGCCCAGTTTTCTTCTAATGTATTTCCGATTGGGCTGATTGCGCCCATACCTGTAATAACAACTCTGCGTTCCATTTTTCCTCCATTCCGAAGCGAAGCAAGGAAGTGCAACAGAAATTCGCGTAGGCGATTTCTGTTGTCACATCAGGACAATTTGTGTCGCTTCGTCACAAATTGTCGTGTGAAAAATCAGCACATCAGTGTGATTTTTCACACTTTTCCTCCATTCCTACATGTACATTCCGCCATTTACGGATATAACCTGTCCTGTAATGTAATTTGCTGCATCCGACACTAAGAACCCTACTGTCTTAGCAATATCTGACACTTCACCGAATCTTCCCAACGGAATTTGCTTCTTGTAAGTATCTTTAACGACATCCGGTAAACATTCAGTCATCTGTGTATTAATAAATCCTGGTGCTATTGCATTAACTGTAATGCCACGACTTCCAAGCTCTCTTGCTGTTGCCTTTGTAAGACCAATAATTCCCGCCTTTGATGCACAGTAATTTGCCTGACCGGCATTACCCATAAGTGCAACAACCGATGTCATATTTACAATCTTACCGCTTCTCTGCTTAAGTAATATTGGTGTAATAACCTTAATTGTGTTAAACACACCCTTTAAGTTAACATCGATTACACTGTCAAAATCAGCCTCCGACATTTTAAGTAATAATCCATCCTTTGTAATACCGGCATTGTTAATGAGAATATCAATTCTTCCAAACTCTTTTACCGCTGTGTCAATAAGCAGCTTAGCTTCATCCATAACAGCCACATTTGCTATTACATATACAAATCTTCTGCCCAGGCCCTCAACCTCTGCTGCCAAACTTTTAATTTCATCCGATTCTTTTGTACAGTTAGCTACAATATCCGCACCCATTCTCGCAAGCTCTAAAGCAGTCTCTCTGCCTATACCTCTTGATGCTCCTGTAACCACTGCAACTTTTCCATCTAACATCATCTTACTCTACTCTCCATTAATTAATTTCATTCTTCAAGGCTTCCAATGTTTCCAAATTCTCAACATGGTAAGCCTTGACATTTCTATCTATCTTCTTCATAAATCCTGTAAGTGTTGCACCTGGCCCGATTTCAACAAATGTGTCAACACCGTCGTCAATCATTTTTCTAATTGACTGTTCCCATAATACAGAATTCATAACCTGTCTTCTTAAAATATCAGCTACATCATCGTTTTCTGCAAGATACTCAGCATTAATATTGCATACAACCGGCAATTCATTTTTAGCCAATGTAAGCTTATCTAATTCAGCTGCAAGCTTCACACTTGCTGGTTCAAGCATAGCTGTATGGAATGGGGCACTTACTGCCAATGGCACTGCCTTTAATATTCCATATTCCTTTGTGAGACTCATAGCCTTATCAACTGCTGCCACTTCGCCGCCAACAACTATCTGTCCCGGACAATTGAAGTTTGCAGGTGCTATAAAGCCTTCACTGCTTGCAGCTTCACAAAGCTCTTTAACTGACTCCGGTTTTCCACCAAGCATTGCTGCCATCTTGCCCACGCCTACAGGAACTGCCTCCTGCATAAAACGTCCTCTTTTTCTAACCAACGCCACAACTGTTTCTATATCAAATACTCCTGCTGCTGTTAACGCCGAATACTCCCCAAGACTAAGTCCTGCAACAACATCCGGCTTAAAGCCTGCTTCCTTAACCATTTCATAAATGGCCATTGTTGTTGTAACTACTGCCGGCTGTGTATTCTCTGTTGTATCAAGCTCCTCCTTAGGACCTTCAAAGCATATTCTCTTTAAGTCAAGTCCACAGGCTTCAGATGCCTTTTCATAGATTTCCTTAACCTTATCTGATGCTTCATATAAGTCCTTACCCATTCCAACATACTGGGCGCCCTGTCCAGAAAATAAAAATGCTATCTTTCCCATTATATTAACGCCTTTCTGCTTTCATATACTTCTTTTGCCTCTGCAAAGATTTCATCAATGATTTCCTTACATGTCTGCTCTTTATTTACAAGGCCTGCAATCTGACCTGACATCACCGAACCGTAATCCATGTCACCTTCTTCTACAGCCTTTCTCAATGCACCAACACCATACTGCTCATATTCCTCAGGTGCCGCGCCTCTCTTTTCCAATTCAATCATAGTTCTTGTAAGCTTGTTCTTAAGAACTCTTACAGGGTGACCTGTATGCTTACCTGTAACTACTGTATCAATATCCTTTGCAGCTAAAATCTTAGCCTTATAATTTGGATGTATGTTACATTCCTTTGCAGAAAGAAATCTTGTTCCCATCTGAACACCGTCAGCTCCTAACATATATGCTGCACAGATTCCTCTGCCGTCTGCGATACCGCCTGCGGCAAGTACCGGAACCTTATCACCTACGGCATCAACTACCTGTGGTACCAATGCCATAGTTGTAAGTTCACCAACATGTCCACCAGATTCTGTTCCTTCTGCAACAACAGCATCTGCTCCGGCTCTAACCATCATCTTCGCAATAGCAACCGATGGAACCACAGGGATAACAACAACTCCTGCTTCTTTCCAAGCCTGTATAAACTTACCTGGCGAACCAGCACCTGTCGTTACAACCTTAACGCCTTCTTCAATAACAAGTTTTGCTACTTCTTCAGCGTTATCTGCCATTAGCATTACATTAACACCAAATGGCTTATTTGTAATACTCTTAGCAATTCTAATTTGTTCTCTAAGTATATCTGTAGGTACATTCATACCAGCGATGATACCGATACCACCAGCTTCAGATACCGAACCTGCAAGGCGTCCATCTGAAATTCTTGCCATAGCGCCCTGAATAACAGGGTACTGAACTCCAACTAATTCACAAAATCTTGTAGACATGTTTCCTCCAATTCTATAAGCAATTAAGCCTGCTTACTTTCAATATAATTAATAGCATCCTGTACTGTAGCGATTTTTTCTGTGTCTTCTGTAGCGATTTCTACGCCAAATTCCTCTTCGAAAGCCATAATAATCTGGAATAAATCAAGTGAATCTACTCCAAGGTCATCTGTAAATGTGCTTTCCGGCTTAATTTCCTCTACACTAATTCCTACCTGTTCTGCAATGATTGCTGCAACTTTTTCAAACATTTTTTGTCCTCCTAAATTTTTGATTATCAAAGTATTATTGTTAAAATTTGAATGCCTAGGCATTCTATATATGTGACTTGTTATGCTTTAACAAGAATTGCACCGGCGCTCATTCCGCCGCCAAATCCTGTCATAACAAGATTGTCACCTTTCTTAACTTTTCCACTCATCAACAACTCTGTCATTGCTATCCCCACACTTGCTGATGAAGTATTTCCATACTTATGCAGATTTACAAAGAACTTATCTGTATCCATTTTAAGCATCTTTGCTGCTGTCTCAATAATTCTGACATTTGCCTGATGTGGTACTACATGGTCAATATCTTCCAGCTTAAGTCCTGCTTTTTCTGCCACCTTCTTTACCTGTTCGGTAATGACCTTGACTGCAAACTTAAACACTTCCTGACCATCCATTTGCATATAGAAGCTTGGAAGTTCTTTTTCTCTTGCCTTTAACATATTGCCAAATGGTACTGCCTCCAATGTAAGTATGTCACCCTTTGTACCATTGCTTATCATACTCTCTGACACTATCTCAAAGGAACCATTTCCTTCTCCTATAATCAACGCTCCCGCTCCATCTCCGAATAACACGCAGGTTCTTCTATCCTCCCAGTCTGTAACCTTTGATAGGACCTCTGTTCCAACAACGCAAATGTTCTTATACATTCCCGTCTTTATGAACTGGCTTGCAATACTTGTGGCAAATACCAGACCACTACACGCAGCTGATATATCAAATGCTACCGCATTTTTCGCTCCAAGCTCTGACTGAATTCTGCATGCTGTTGCCGGCATAAATTCATCCGGTGTAATTGTAGCACAAATTATCATATCGATATCTTCCGGTTGCAATCCGGCCTTTTCCATAGCATTCTTAGCGGCCTTTGCACCCATCTCGTAGGTAGCTTCTCCACTTGATAAGTGTCTCTCCTTAATCCCTGTTCTTGTTGTTATCCATTCATCACTAGTTTCGACAATCTTACTTAAATCATCATTCGTAACTATCGATTCCGGTAAATAACAACCTGCTCCCAATATAGATACTTTATTCATGACTTTCTTCTCCGGCTTTTTTATCAATCTGTGCGCTTACTTTTTTCAAATATGTGTTAAGGCTGTTCAATCCCTTAATTAATGCCTGAATCTCATCCTCTGTAAGATCTGATATAACACTTCTTACCATTTTATAATGAAAGCTTTCATGAATTCTGTATGCCAGCTTTCCCCTTTTGGTTAATGCAATATAAACAATTCGTCTATCAACATCACTTCTGTTTCTTACAACATATCCTTTTTTAATAAGCTTATCGATGGCTGTTGTCAACGTACCTGTTGTTATTTCAAGTTCAGCAGCTATCTCCGACATACTCTTTTGCCCTGTCATACCTATGGCTTCAATTGTATGAATCTCTGTTATAGATAAATCCTTAAATGCACCCGAACGCAATGACTTAGTTTCGATATCCTCAATGTCATCATATACGCTTACCAGTAACTCATTAAGTTTCACAATATCTTTTTGTTCCATAGCTCCTCCATTTCAATACAACTTTTTTACTTTGCGCCTCCAAATATTTCGTTGAGCGAATTATTTGACAATCAAAATATATAACATAAAAATAACCTTGTCAAGTATTTTATTTAATTTTTTTCAATTAATCATTATAACCTCTACCTGCTTGTTAGCGTATTCAGCCGGCACATCTCCTATTGTCCAGCCATATGCAGTAGTTTCAACATAAAAATATTTTTCACCTTCATATTCATAGTATGTACCAAATAATCCTTCTCCACCTTTTATTCCCACCGCCATATGGTCATCATATGCCAACAGTATTACCCCATAATTCATTTCCTTTATGATAGCCGCCAGAAGTACACTTGTGTCTTCACAATCACCACACCCCTCCATCAGCGTTTCAATAGGATATTTTGGATACTCCAGTACTCCTTTTGTCTCCATGTCCGTTCTATACTCTATATTTTTTTGAACAAAATTAATTGCTTCCAATACCATTTCATAATCTGAATAACCTGCCTGTATCTTACACTCTCTAAGTATTCCTACAACCTGCGAAACCGCTTCAAGATTATTCTCATCAAGCACATACTTACCATAATTCTTTCCTTCATAATATCTTCCAAGACTCTTATAGTAGTTGTAGACATTCTTATCATAATATTTTGTTGTACTAAAATTCATCATTCCATTATATGAAGTAAAATTGTAATTCACCGGCTGTAAATCAACCTTTGTCTCAGTATAATTAGGCACTCTATTATCATCTCCCCATACCGAATCCATTCCCTCATCAGCAGTAGCCGCTCTGTAGCCTTTTACATAAAACACAATCATCACCGCAAGTATTGACGTTACCATTATTAATATAATTATCTGCAAAAACAAATTTTTATTTCTCATTTGCCACTCCTTATAAAACACATCCAAATTGACACTAATCAAATGATACTTAAAATAGTTTTATAAATCAAGAAGATATTTGTATTTTGAGTCAGAAAGTAATATTTCTTCCAAATGTGTCATATATTATTAATACTATAAAATATTATCAAATGAGGTACACCATGCAAAATACCAACAATATCTCAACAGCAATAAAAGGGCTTGTCGTAGGTGGCACCATGCTTGTTCCCGGTGTCAGTGGCGGTTCTATGGCTATGATACTTGGCATATATAACAGACTTGTATCCAGTGTAAGTTCATTTAGAAAGAATGCAAAAGAAAATACCATCTTTTTAACAATTTTTGTTATGGGAGCATTATTGGGAATGCTTATCTTTGCACGTCCTCTTCTTAGCTTAATTGAAGCTTATCCAAAACCGATGCTTTTTGGAATATTGGGTGCAGTGGCAGGCGGACTTCCTATGATATATAAGGAAGCTAATGTCAAAGATTTTTCTTTCAAACAATGCATTTACGTCTTAATTGGCCTTTTTATTGTTATTGCCTTTGGAATTATTCCTACTGACTATTTCACCCCTGCAAATAATAACAGCCTTATAAATATTATTTTTTTGTTTATCGCAGGCTTTATTGCTGCAATTGCCCTTGTTCTTCCAGGCATAAGTGTCTCATATCTTCTGCTTCTTTTAGGACTTTATGACAAGACTATGAACGCCATAAGTCATATGGATTTACTTTTTCTGATACCCATGGCTCTTGGACTATTTATAGGAATACTTGCCGTAACAAAAACATTAGAAAAGGCTATGAATGAGCATCCACAGCCTACTTATCTGATAATTATTGGTTTTATTCTCGGTTCAATGGCCACAGCATTTCCAGGTAAACCTGATGGCTTACAGTGGATTGTATGCCTCATTGCTGCCGTATGTGGTTTTACTATTATATATAAAGTAAATAAATGCACCAGCTAACGCTTCGTATTCTCTTTTATCAGCCTTTTAACACACTCGTATATTTCTACTGCCTGCAGCTTTGCCTCTTTACTAAGAGGCTGACTTGCGTAGGCAGACTCTTCAATCATATTTGTCAGAGGAGTGATATCATAATCCATTATGTCCCAGAAACGTTTTGCGTACTCAATAGGTGTATAATTCGCCCCATCCATAATATACTTTCCAACATGTTTTTCAACAATTCTCTTATAAATTAGTACAACTGCTTTTTCAGGCAATTCTTTTTTCACCTTCGACTCAAATTTTTTCTCATCGATAAATGGGGCAAGCACCTTCACCACTAAAAGTATTGCTAATATCACCAATGATACTGACGCAAATATAAGCAAAACTCTATAACCCAGGGTCAATACATAGCCTGTCACACCACCCTGTGGCATGCTCTCTGATTCCGCAATAGCAGCAATAGTCGGCTCAAATATTACGAATCCAAAATTCGGTATATAAACCTCCGGATACGCATGAGCTGACCTTGTTCTTACTACATATTCCATGTCGTAGTCATAGCCAGTTTCCTGGTCAGCCACAAAACCTTCAACATACCTTACGGTAAGTCCTACCGCTCTTGCCATAAGGACATAAGCTGTGGCAAAATCTGAGCACGTACCTGTTTTTCCTTCAAATAGAAAATATTCCACACTATCATCAGGCGCATTATATGAAAGATCATATGTGAATTCAGAGCCTCCAAAATATTCCGCCAAAACAGTTGCTTTTTCCCAGTCATATTCACAATCCTTTGTCAGTTCCAAAGCCAATTCTTTTACTTTTTCCGGTATTTCCTTATTTGCCTCTTCCAAACATTCATTATAATCATTGACAAGAGATACTTCTGCAATATATGCCGCCACAACCTCTGCCAGCTTTTCATCACCGGCATCCGTCAAAATACTCCACATATCTTCCAGCATTCTTTGTGATTCTTCCACCGTACAATCAGAGCCTCCAAGCTCAATCCACTTGTCATAATTATCAAATTGATTGTAGAAATACACCTCATAAATCATATTTCTTGGCAACTTTTCGATACCGCTAATCCACGCGCCATTCTCATTAACATATTTTCCATACTCAATATTATACTCCGTATTAAGACCTGTTGTTCTGGATGGCACGATATAAAAATCCACTGCAAAATTCCATGTGATAATTTCTAACGTCTGTTCTTCATCTATAAAAACATATTCTGCCACCTTCTCCAAACCGTACTTTTCAAGAAATCCAGGACTTAATTCTTCAGCACGTCTCATAGCATTTACAAAGCTTCTTACATTGAGAAGCGTCTTATCCTTAACCTGTACCTCAGCTTCAGTCTTATATTCAGAATACTCTTCATCACCATACCATCTGTTCAGTCTGTAATCATAAATGTCATACACCTGTCGCTTCAAATATAATGGCTCCTCAACATCTGTGGCTGTTATTGTATAAAGTTTTCTGTTGTTAAGCTGATTATAGCTATCGGCATTTCCCGAATATGCCGTATTGCCGGTATATTGTACAGGTAAAATCGTGGAAGTATTACCGCCTAAAAATGCTTCCTCAAACAAATAATACAGCCTTGTTTCCTTCTCCTTTGGCACCGCCAACGCAATAAGAACAAAAAATATGGCATACAACAAGAAGGATACAAAGCTCACGCCGTATCCGACCACTCGTTTACCTTTATCTCTGTTTCTTCTTGAATTAACCAGAAAAACGCCTACGTTCAACACAATAATTGCCATTACATAACCAATTTCTGCCTCGCGGACAATCTTGGCATAAACCACAAACGGTATAAGACTTAACAACATAACTGCCGACGTCCTATATCGAGCCTGTGTGTAATAAAATACAAGCAATGAAAAAAATGTTGAGAATATCAATATAAGCGTCATAAGATACTCATTTGTCGTATCTACCACGTCACCACCCGACATAAACCATTGCATATAAGCGGCACCATAGCCTTCCGCAAAAACAAGCTTCATAGTGGCGGACAGTATTCCAAACAGCAATACTGTCAACATAAATGTACCTTTAATCCTATGCTTATTGACATACACACATATCAAAAACAGCACCAGACACATTAATGCCTGTAATAGTGTCCAATGGGATATCGGCGAAACTCTAAATGCCGCAAACACAGTAATACTTAACACCAATGCCAGTAAAAATGGAACAAACAATTGTCCGACAGCCGTTTTTACGCTATTTACAAGGCTCTTTTTATTTTTAGGTCTATTATTTCCAAGATACATGGATAGATTTTCTGTATCGCCATTTTTTGTTTCTTCTATAACCGAAAAAATTTCTGTGTTAGTAAGGTCTGCGCTACCTTCTATCAGTGTATATGCATCATCATAAGGATTAGGAGTAGAAAAAATAAACACTCCATCATTCTGCAATGTACCATTATCGGGAAATCTTCGCAGATTTTCATCTGTTGAGAAGCTATAATCAGCCATAGAAATTCTTGTTGTTTCTACATCCTTCTCATCCTCCAGCGTGTATCTCTCAAATTCACCATTTCTTGCAATATACACATTAACTGTATAATTCGAAAGTATCAAAACTTTTGCAATACCCAATGTACTTTCAACCGCATCCTCTGCCACCTTGGGAATAATGTCTTCCGGCTTCACTAACCTTTTTTTATAAACGCTGTCAAGCACAATACTTACCGACTGTGATGCCATCTCATCATCAAGTCTTACCAAAAGCTTGTCTCTTTTTGCAGACTGTTTCCAATTAATACGCTTTAACGGGTCGCCAGGCACATACTCTCTGCTATCATATCCCGGAAATCCTCCAAAATTATTAATAGTTGCCTCAACTGTATCCTCGCTGTCATCTGCATGCATTGAAGCCTGCATTGCTTTAAGTATTCTGTCATCCTTCGGTGACACGTCAGCCACATCCGGTATTACAGCCACCTTTGCCTGCAACGCTTTATAATCTATACCTTTCACCTTCAGACTCAGTATTCCAAGGTAATCTGTGACAATAATTTGATTTATACCTACAATTGAAGGTCCTGATATATCTGCTTTAAAATCAATCTTAAATGTCCTTTTTGACATTGGAAAAACAGAAGCAATAATGGCTTTATCCTTACTCTTCACTCCATCACCATTTAAAATCGAAACCTCAACAGGAGTGGATGGAAATATTGATTTATTAGTTATGGTAACGGTCATAGAGTATATGTCACCCTTTGACACCAGACTATCCTTCACTTCACAATGAACCTTCAAAAATCTTCTCGTTAACAACGCAAAAAATACTGACAATACAGGTGCCAGTATTAACGCAATCAGCATAAACCAGCCAACATTGGCACTTAAAAAAAGCGCCAATATAACAGCCAGCATCAATGCCAGTATATAACTTATGACTCCACTTATTATTTTACGAACATTCATAATCTCTCACCGCAAACTATTCAACAGGAACTGCAACTGTATTTACAAGCTTAACAATAGCATCCTCCTGACTTTCCACAACAGACTTTCCCTTAGGTGTAAGCATAATCCTATGGGCAAAAACATATGGTGCCAATGTCTTCACATCATCAGGAAGCACATAATCTCTCCCCTTGATATATGCATATGCCTTTGCCATCCTATACATAGCTATACTTCCTCTAGGGCTAACACCAAGTTTAATAAAATCAGCCCTTCTGGTAGTTTCAACAATATTTACGATGTATTCTCTTACAGCATCTGAGCAGTGAAGCTCTTTTATTTTTTCTGACAGCTCCACAATCTCTTCGCAGGAAATCACCGCAGAAAGCTGCTTAGGTGATACACTCTGCTCATTTCTAAGCAAAATATCAAGCTCATCCTTCTTCTTAGGATACCCAATACTAAGCTTAATAATGAATCTATCCATCTGTGCTTCAGGCAAATGATAAGTACCAAATGTTTCAACAGGATTTTGTGTCGCCAGTACCATAAATGGCCTTGGAAGCTCATAAGTAGTACCGTCAATACTTACCTGTCTCTCCTCCATTACCTCCAAAAGTGCGGACTGTGACTTTGGTGATGAACGGTTAATTTCATCCGCAAGCAAGAAATTGCAGAAGGTTGCCCCCTTTCTGAATTCATTTTCATGGGTAACTGTATTTATCATTGTAAATCCTGTTATATCTGTAGGCATAATATCAGGCGTCATCTGCAATCTGCCAAACTCTCCCGAACACGAGCTTGCAAGCGCTGCAACTAACTGTGTCTTACCCACTCCCGGAACATCCTCTATAAGAACATGCCCTTCAGCAAGCATAGCTGCTACCACAAGCTCAATAATATCCCTCTTGCCAACAATCACCTTTTCAATATTATCTATCAATGCGTTAATCTTAACCAATTTTGCGTTTTCCATACTAATCCTCGTTTCTGCTTTATTCCGATATTATAACGCATTCTCATAATAGTTGCAACTATGTGATTTGAGAGTTTTTGTAGTTTTAAATGTATTAATAATATGGAAAATGAATTATATTTTCACTATACAATATTTGCTTACCACAAATTTACGAATCCAACTCCTCCACCTTCAATGTCTTCACACCCACACAAAAATATACTATATGGAAAACCCATACCCCCAACAATACCATACAGCCTACCTTAACACTCTTTAATGCCATCATTGTAAAACCAATACTCATAAGAAGAGTCACTGTAATCATAATTCTAATCTTTGTTCTCCAGGTCATTCCTCTTCCCTGCACATAGCTTTCAAGATTATTCTTGTAAAGCTTTGTATTAATAAACCAATTATTCAGTTTTTCTGAGCTTCTTCCAAAACAAAATGCTGCAAGCATCAAAAATGGAAACGCCGGAAGCATCGGCACAACTGCACCTACAGCACCAATTCCTACACCGATACAGCCTACAACTATATATACAATCTTCTTAATGTTCATTCTTATTCTCCAATCTCTTTTTCTCTCTATTTGTTGCAATTACATGACTTACCGCCATTATAGGATGATGAAATATCATCCTTGGCCCCGAAAATCTCATAACAGCACGAATCTTTTTTCTCATTTCCGGCTTATAGCAATGCACCTTACAATTTGAACAAAATGTCTTCGTCTCCATAAACGGACACTTATCACTTCTAAGCATTGCATACTCATTTAGCGCTTTACATTGGTCACACAATCCGCTCCTTGTATTATGCTTCTTCCTGCAATATATTGAAATCATCAGCGCGACTGTTCTTTTTTCCTTTTCGCGCTTACTTTCTACATTCTTTCCCATCAGCTTACTCTCCCTATCTTCGAAAGCTCTTCAACAGAGTACACTTCATCTGCAATTCTCATGGTAGATTGTCTGTGGGATACAAGCACAACTGTCTTATCCTTACTTTCTTCCTTCAACGACTTAAGTATGACAGCTTCATTTAAGCTGTCAAGATTACTTGTAGGTTCATCAAGCATCATACATGGGGCATCATGCAAAAATGCCCTTGCAAGACCAATTCTTTGTCTCTCACCACCTGAAAGCGTATCTCCAAGCTCACCCACTGCCGTATCGTAAGTCTGTGGAAGACTCATTATAAAATCGTGTACAGAGGCCTTCTTACAAGCCTCCACAATCTCATCATCGGTGGCATCAAGCTTCGCAATACGAATATTATTGCTGATGCTGTCACAGAACAAATGTGTTTCCTGAGTCATAAAGCTTTCCATATCACGAAGATTACTTGTGTTAATGTTCTCAATGTCCATACCTGAAATCCTAACCTTACCCTTACTTACATTCCAAAAGCGCATAAAAAGCTTCAAAAGTGTTGATTTACCGCTACCACTTTTTCCAACAATGCCAACAATTCTTCCCTTTTTTATATCCAGGCTTACATCATCAAGTATCACTTCATTCTCGTATGCAAATGTCACATTCTCTGCGCTAATTCCTTCAAAATCAATGTCATTCCTGCCTCTTATCTCCTCTACCACAGGAGTCTCCTCTAAAATATCAAGAACTCTGTTTCCCGATGCAAATGTATTTTGAAGCGTGCTTCCAAGACTTGCCAATGCAACCACAGGTCCAAATGAACTCATAAGTGCCAATGTTGGAATCAACACTCCTTCAAATGTTAAATTACCATTGTTCATTAAAACTGCTGACGTAAATAACATAGCAAGGTCAAATATGAGAATAATTGAATTCGTCACAGCCATATTTCGCCCTGCAACACGCTTCATTTTCTCCTCTTCCTTTGACAGCTCATCAGTCATAGCATTCATCTTATCAAGACGCGTCTTTCCCTGATTATACTGAATAATTTCAGAAAGCCCACGAAGACTGTCAAGGACAAATCCGCTCAACTGACCTGATTTATTACGAAATGTGATGCCCGTATCACCGCTTAACTTTGATGTAACTATCGGAACAATAATTCCTACTGTAATGTAGGCAACAAGAGCAATTCCACCTAACAGAATACTATAGCTTCCAATAAACAGGCACATAATAGTAGTAAATAAAAACGCTATGGCTACAGGCGATATGGTATGTGCATAAAACACCTCAAGCAGCTCAATATCCGAAGTTATAATTGAAATAAGATTTCCCTTATCCCTGCCCTCAAGCTTTGCAGGACATAATCTTCTAAGCGCCTTAAACACCTTATCTCTAATCAAGGCAAGTAATTTAAATGCTATAAAATGATTACAGGATTGCTCTGCATAGCGAAGAAAACCTCGTATAATTGCGAAAATCATTACACTTACGAAAATATTCGTAATAGAAAGCATCGTATCATATCCAAGCGCCTCCAACACCGCATATCCCCCAAACACAGTTATAAAGGTGGCGCATAAATGTCCAATAAGTCCCATAATGATAGCCAAAAGCATAAAGCCTGTCAAAGGCTTCACAAGACCTATGAGTCTTGACATAACTACAAATCCACTTCGTCTCTTCATCCTTACACACCATCCCTTCCGTAATTCTCAAGGCTCTGCTGTGCATTCCATAGCTTTGCGTAAGCAGCATTCTTTTCAAGTAAGCCTTTATGAGTTCCACTCTCCACTACATTTCCACCATCCATTACATAGATATTATCCGAGCCTGTAACATTGGCAAGTCTG
>CAYWDL010000003.1:0-15993 GCA_964457015.1 uncultured Roseburia sp.
CTTAACCTCAGGATTCATCATAAGGTCAACATATCTCTGACGATATCTTGTGTCAGTATCTGTAAGTCCATGATACTTTTCAGGTAATATCTGCAAGCTCTTTGACAAAAGAGTTACGCTTGAAGCGTGAACTGACTTTTCGCCAGTCTTTGTTTCAAATACAACACCCTTGATACCTACGATATCACCGATGTCAAATTTCTTGAAATCTGCATAATCTTCTTCGCCAATGTCATCTCTTGCAACATATGACTGAATATTTCCCTGTAAATCCTGAATGTTACAGAATGAAGCCTTACCCATAACACGTTTGAACATAAGTCTACCTGCTATTGATACTTCTTTACCCTGCATTTCCTCAAAATTATCTTTGATTTCCATACTGTGATGTGTAACATCATATTTTGTAATTTGGAAAGGATCCTTTCCTCTTTCCTGCAAATCTGCAAGCTTGTCGTGTCTTACCTTTAATAAGGCATTTACGTCCTGCTGTGTATTCTGTTCAGCCATAATTCCTCCATTTTATATTTATTAGTATCTGAACGTTCCGCGCATCGCCAAATACTTCGTATTTGCCGCATGTGCGAACTCGCCAAATGGAATTGAATAAAAAAGTAATCTCGAATGCAAGCATTCAGCTTACTTTTTCACTCAATCCCGCTTGGCTCTGAACGTTCACATTTAATCGTTAACTCTCTGAATCTCTAAAATCTTATATTTTTCAATACCATACTGTGTTTCAACAGAAACAGTATTGCCAACCTTTTTGCCAATGAGTGCCTGACCAAGTGGTGATTCATTTGAAATCTTTCCTGCCAAGCTGTTAGCTTCTGTAGAACCAACAATTCTTAATTCTAATTCTTCATTATATTCTTTGTCCAATATCTTAACCAGACAGCCAACACTGATTTTCTTTGTGTCAACCTCGTCTTCAAGTACAACCTCAGCATTTTTAAGAATCTTTTCGATTTCTTCAATTCTTGCTTCGATTTCTCTCTGCTCGTCCTTAGCTGCATCATATTCAGCATTTTCTGACAAGTCACCCTGTTCTCTTGCTTCTTTAATCTTTTCAGCAACTTCTGCTCTTCTATTTACCTTTAAATCCTGTAATTCAGCTTCGAGCTTATCAAGACCTGCACTTGTTAAAATATTTTTCTTTTCTGCCATAATATGTTACCTTTCCTTTCAAGTTTTACCCAATAACCAAACCATTTTATAATTATTTACAGTTATTGTCAAGAAGTTTTGCATTTTCCTTATTTTTTCCCTTTCTCGTAAATAAGTCGCAAACCATTTAATGTTAAATCTTTATCGTAGATATTTATGCATTCTGCTTCATCCGAAATAAGCTTTCCAAGTCCGCCTGTGGCCACAACCTTAACGTCCTCGTAGCCGCTTTCCTCGATGATTTTCTTCACTATATACTCGGTCTGACCAATGCAACCATACACAAGCCCCGCCTGCATACTTGAAATAGTTTCCTTTGCAAGTATGCTGTCCGGCTTCTTTATCTCTATCTCCGGAAGCTTTGCCGTGTCCTCCCACAGCGCCTTAGCACTTATTCTTATTCCCGGTGCAGTAATACCTGCCACAAACTCTCCGTCTGCCGAAATCAAATCGTATGTGGTTGCCGTTCCAAAGTCTATTACAATAACCGGCCCGCCATATACATCATATGCGCCAACTGCATCCACTATTCTGTCCGCTCCGATTTCTCTCGGATTTGGAACGTTTAGCTTAATGCCCGTCTTCATTCCCGGTCCAACTATCTTAGGCGTTATCCCATAATATTTTATAAATGCACTGTTAAGTGAATACATCACTCCCGGAACAACTGATGAAATAATTACATCATCAATCTTCCCTTCATAATCCTTTAATATCTCTTTTATATCTATGCCAAATTCATCTGAGGTTCTCTGCATTTTTGTTGTAAGTCTGTATGTTCCTACAATGCCTGCTCCATCAAAAACTCCTAATGTGATATTAGTATTACCCACATCAACTGTTAATAGCATCTACTTCGCCTCGCTTTCTATAACCGTTTTTTCAACTCTTGAAGAATCAAAACCAACCTGACTTCTCACAACATTCTGTACTATGAGCGATAAAAATATTTTTACGCTAAGCATTAATGTTGGTGCCGGATAGCCTCTTAAAACATCAAGTGCCGGTATAAGTCCCAATAAAAATACCAGCATTACTCCAAGATAAAATTTGATAAACATCATTCTGTTCTTTCTCAGCTTATCAGCCTGCTTTACCCTGTCATTTTCCTTCAACAGCTTAACCGTTTTATTCAACAATTCGCCAAATAGCGATATTTCCATAACAAATACAAATATTTCAAAGCAACCCGTAAGTATATCCGAATATGGTAATATTACCGCGCACCACACCCAATATATAACCGAGACAATCATTGTAATCTTGGCAGTTTTTTGTGCCGATGCAAAATATTCTATGCCAACCTCCTTTTGCAGCTTGTTTATGGCCACAAATATCAAAATATGACCAATGAAGGCTGGCAGTATTTGAAATCTGCCCACTGTAATATGTGCTGCTGTTATTAGTATCCCCCACATAATAAGCTTGTAACTGTCCGCTATCTTTTCTTGTATATCGTTTCTCATTTTTCCTCCATCACTCGCCCAGCTTATCAATTATCTGGCAGAGCTCATCATACGATTCCACCATATTGACTCTGTTTCTAATTGCTGCTGAATTTTTGTACCCGCTGATATACCATGATACATGCTTTCTCATTTCACAAATCCCCGTATATGCGCCCTTGAATTCTATGAGCATTCTGCTGTGTCTTAGAATCATTTCCTTGACCTCCTCCAGGGATGGCTTTGGTAATAGTTCTCCAGTTTCAAGGTAATGGGCGGTTCTTTTAAATATCCATGGATTACCTCTTGCCGCCCTGCCTATCATTATGCCATCACAGCCGGTCTGCTCCATCATGGCCTTTGCATCTTCAGGCTCCTTTATATCCCCATTGCCAATAACCGGAATGCTCACAGCTTCCTTTACCTGACGTATAATGTCCCAGTCAGCTTCGCCGTGATAATACTGCTCCCTTGTTCGTCCATGAACGGCAACAAGCTTAGCACCGTTGGCCTCTGCAATCTTGGCAATTTCCACAGCATTAATGCTTTCGTCATTAAAGCCCTTACGTATCTTCACGGTAATTGGCTTCTTACATTTTTTTGCCATTGCACCTATAATCTCACCTGCAAGCTTAGGATTCTTCATAAGCGCTGAGCCCTCGTGGTTATTTACAATCTTTGGCACCGGACATCCCATATTTATATCAATAAACTGGTAGGGTCCTTCCTCAATTCTCGCTGCAATATCCGACATTATATCCGGGTCTGAGCCAAAGAGCTGAACACCTATTGGCTGTTCCCTTTCGTCGGTCTCAAGAAGAATTCCTGTATTCTTATTGTTATATAGCACCGCCTTGGCGCTGACCATCTCCGTGTACATAAGGCCACAGCCCATTTCCTTGCACAAAATTCTAAATGGCAGGTCCGTTACCCCCGCCATAGGTCCTAAAGCAATGCTATTCTTGATTTCCAAATCACCAATTTTCATGCTATTCTTCACCTTGTTCGCCTAACACAAATACTTTGTAATACATCTGCAATGCCTCAAGCAATTCCTTTTTATCCTGCTGAAGCTGCTTAATCTTCAAGCCACATCCGATTTCGTCGAAAAGCAGATCTCCTTCATCGTATATTACATTGAAATTCAATGTACCTTCTTCATCATATTCTAATGTAAGTATGCCTCCCACATCCTCTGTAAAAAGTACACACATTATCTTCAATTCATCCTTTATGGATTCCGGCAATCTTCCAAAATCCTCATTGAAATAATATTTCTGCTCATAGGAATTCGAGCCACATAATACTGTTTTTTCATTAAACATATCCAAAAACTCCTCTCACAAGTATTTCACCTGAAGCTATACTTTTTTCTTCGCCATCCATCAAAACCTTTAATACACCAGTTTTGTCTATTCCAAGCTGAGTTGCAGTTTTTTTCTCTCCTTTATATTCCACTACAATCTCACTGTCTCTATTTATAAGTCGTTCATTATATTCTTTCAACATAAACGACAAATCTTCATTTTCCAAATATTGCCCATACAGTTCCTCAAATTCTTTCACAACTGCTGCCAAAATCTTTTTCCTGTCAATCTTATTTCCTGTTTCCAAATATATGGATGTGGCCTTATCTTTAATCTCTTCCGGAAATTCTTCGTTTGTCACATTAATGCCAAAGCCCACTGCAACATACTTAACCTTCTCCCCTTCATTCTTCATCTCGGTGAGTATACCGCAAAGCTTCTTGCCATTTAAGATAATATCATTGGGCCACTTTATCTTTGTATCCATACCAAAAAGCTTATCAAAGGCTCTAATGACAGCCACTGCCACGACCAATGTAATGCTTGCAATCTCATAAGCTTTCTTTTGAGGTCTTACAACCAATGTTGCATATATTCCTTTTCCTCTGCTACTTTCAAAGCTTCGACCAAGTCTTCCCTTTCCGGCAGTCTGGCAGTTTGCTACGACTATACTCTTAAGCATCCCACTGTCTGCATTGTTCATCGCAAATACATTGGTAGAATCAACACTTTCCATATAGACAATCTCGTAATCCTTCAACCCACATTTATTAAATTCTTCTTCCAATATTTCCTTTGACAAATCGCTCATCACTCTATACCAGCACCAACAACGAAATAATCGAAAGCACAAGGAGTATTATGGCCTCAATGATAAGCCACACAATTCTTTCGTATTTGAACCGCATCTTTGACTTAACTGCCAGTGTAACACTCATTATAAAGCCCATAAAAAATACTATAAAGAACAGTAGCTGTCTGTCCACAATATCCTTTTTTAAGAACCCAAATATAAGCAACCCTGCAGCGATGGCTGTAGCAGCCATCGATACAAGGTATATTGCAGTCACTGTATTTTCTTTTCTCTTACCCTTATACTTTCTTTCAAGATAATCCATCTTTTATTCCATTCCTACTTTAATTCATATCCGCCCAATGTTGCTAACATTATAGCCTTTATTGAATGCATTCTATTTTCAGCCTCATCGAATACAACTGACTTTTCTGATTCGAATACTTCATCTGTAACCTCAAGCTCTGCAAGACCAAACTTCTCGCCTACTTCCTTACCAATCTTTGTCTTCCAGTCATGGAATGCAGGGAGACAATGCATAAAGATTGAATTTTCAGCTGTATTGTCCATTACCTTTTTATTTACCTGATATGGGATTAACTCACCAATTCTTTCCTTCCATACGTTATCAGGCTCGCCCATTGATACCCATACATCTGTATAAACGATATGAGCGCCCTTTGTTGCTTCTTCAACATCTGTACTAAGCTTCACAGAACCGCCTGACTCTTTTGCGTATTCCTCACATAATGCAACTAATTCTGCATTTGGGAAATATCTTTCAGGAGCACAAGCTGTAAAGTTCATGCCCATCTTTGCACAGGCTATCATAAGTGAATTACCCATATTGTATCTTGCATCACCCATATATACAAAATTAAGTCCTTCAAATTTACCGAACTTTTCCTTAATTGTCATAAGGTCAGCTATCATCTGTGTTGGATGGAATTCATTTGTAAGACCATTCCATACAGGTACATCTGAGTATTTTGCCAATTCTTCAACGATTTCCTGGCCATATCCTCTGTACTCAATACCGTCATACATTCTGCATAATACTCTTGCAGTATCCGCAATACTTTCCTTCTTGCCAATCTGTGAGCTTGCCGGCTCAAGGTATGTAGAGCCCATTCCAAGGTCATGTGCAGCAACCTCAAATGAACATCTTGTTCTTGTACTTGTCTTTTCAAAAATCAAAGCAATGTTCTTGCCCTTGCAATACTCGTGCAATTCACCCTTCTTCTTTTTATCCTTTAAATCAAGTCCTAAATCCACAAAATACTGTATTTCTTCACTTGTATAATCCTTCAATGTTAAAAAATCGCGTCCTACTAATGACTTCATTTCCTTACCTCCACACTATAATATAAAAAACCTAAAAGGTATCATTAGACTACTATACCATAGTTTTCTAATGATACCTAACACTTTTTTAATAAATTGCAAATTTTTTAGCTATTTTCTGCAATAGAATACCTGATTACCAATAATTGAATATTCCTTCATAATCTCATAATCAGAAGAATCAATGCCCGTTAATGAACGATAGTTTGTATATTTTGGCACGTTATTCACTCCTGACAGGGCCTCTTCTACAGCCTTTCTTGCGGAATCAAGAGGTCCGTTGGCAATAACCGTCTGAAAGCTGTCCCAATATACAACCGAAAACTGGTTAGGAGCATACAACACATCCTTTACTGTATTACCATAACCCTTACCATTATATCTGTTTAAGATAATATTGGCAACTGCAAGCTGTCCCTCGTATACATCATATCCACATTCAGCCGACACCACACACATCATAAGATAAATATCTTCATCAGAAATATCTGTATACGCAGCTGTTCTAACCACTTCTACCGGCTTACTTGCCGCAACAGCCTGCGCAAGCAATGCTGCTTCTTCCTGTCTCTGTCTTTCTTCCTCTGCCGCAATAGCTGCAAGTCTTTCTTCCTCCGCCTTTATGGCAGCTTCCTCTTCCGCCATTGTAACACCCGGGGCATACTCATAGCGAATGGTTACATATTCTGCTGAAATGTATGCATCCTCGCCTTCGTATTTTATCTTATGCCATTCTTCGCCTTCTTCAACAATCTCAACCTCTGCATTGATATCAAGATATCCTAACACATCCGAATTCAAACCTGCAGCATCTCTAATTCTTAAATCTGTAGTAGTAATGGTTCCATACGCAGTTCCGTATGTTGGAAGATTAGCCACTGCTTCATCTCCAGTCCAGATATATTCTGAAAAAACATATCCTTCTACATTACCGGATGTAACCTTTGTCCATTCACCAGCTTTTTCGAGAACCTCACCGCCACCGCCTGCATATACCTTTCCAAGAATTTCTGCATCTGAAGAAGCTTCCGCTCTTACATATACAAAATCACTCAGGTTAACAAGGAAAATTTCCTTTTCCTCTACCGGTGGTGCTGTTGTTTCCTCTTCACCTGAAGGCTGGCCTTCTGTTCCATCTGAATTACCCTCTCCATTATCTGAAGCATTCTCTGACGAACTATTTGCTTCATCTCCTGATGACTCTCCCTCTGAAGTATCACTGTTCTCATCTGATTGGTTGTCCACTACCTTCTCTGCAGACTCCTTCGATGAATCATCAACCTTAAGTCCTGATGCATCTCCGATGATAAGTGCCACTAAAAAAATAACCGTAAGCAGAACACCTGTAACTGCTACTATTATTTTATCTTTTTTTGACTTCATTGTGGTCTCCTCTCTCAAGGTGCCGCATTATCTGCGGTATTAGTTTTTGCTACATTTACTTTTTTGTAAAAAATGTTACAATTTTGTAACATTTTGCTTTGTGTATAATAACAAAACTAGCATTTTTTGTCAAGCCCTTTGGTTGCCTCATACATAAGTATGGCTGCTGCTACCGATGCATTTAAGGATTCAACCTGTCCGCACATTGGAATTTTAATCTTCCTATCTGCCTTTTCGCTGATTTCGTCGCTAAGCCCATTTCCTTCATTTCCAATGAGTATAGCACTGCTCTCTTTGAAATTTGCCTCGTCATAGTATATTTTACCCTGAAGATGTGCTGCATATACAATTATTCCATTTTTTTGTAATGTATCAATAGTTTTCGAAAGATTTTCGCTAATTATAAATGGTACTCTGAATATCGACCCCATGGTTGAACGGGTAACCTTTGGATTATAAATATCCACCGTATTCTTATCCATAATCACCGCCGCAACACCAGCGCCTTCAGCTGTACGCAGGATTGTCCCCATATTTCCCGGGTCTTGAAGCCCCTCAAGGACTACAAATACCTGCTTTTTATTTTTTTCAATTATATCTTCTATGTTATATGTTCTCTGTTTAACCAATGCCATTATTCCCTGCGGTGTCATAGTTCCTGACATTTCCTTAAACACGCTGTCTTTTACCACTTCATAAGAATATTCTTTAACCTTTTCTGTCACTTCTTTATTATCGTTAAAGCAATTCTGTGAAATGTATACTTTTTCAATTTCATCTGCAGGTGTTTCCAAAAACATTTTTATGCCCTCAACGACAAAAAGCTTTTGCTCACGTCTGGCAGAAGCTTTTGTCATAAGATGCATTACATTCTTCACCTGCTTATTTGATGAGGATGTAATAACCATATTTTATTTTCCTTTCACTTAACAAACTAACGTGCAAGAATCTTGCTGATATCATACTGATAATCAGAAATATCCTTCTTCATTGCAAGTGCCTCGTTGATTTCATAATCAACGTATTCGCCATTCTTATAGGCAACTACTCTGTTTGATTTACCTTCGCATAACAAATCAACTGCATATGCACCCATAATAGAAGCATATACTCTATCCTTACATGTTGGGCTACCACCTCTTTGCATATGTCCTAAGATTGTAGCTCTTGTCTCCATACCTGTTGCAGCTTCAATACGCTTAGCCATACTTGTTGAATGACCTATACCTTCAGCATTGATAATAAGGTGATGCTTCTTACCCTGCTTTCTTGAAGCAATAATGTGGTTGATAATAGACTGCTCATTGTGTGAATATCTTTCAGGAAGAAGGATATCCTCAGCACCGCTGGCAATACCACACCATAATGCGATGTAACCTGCGTGTCTACCCATAACCTCGATAATACTACATCTTTCGTGAGATGTCGAAGTATCCCTAACCTTATCAATAGCGTCCATCGCTGTATTTACAGCTGTATCAAAGCCAATTGTATAATCTGTACATGAAATGTCAAGGTCGATTGTTCCCGGAACGCCAATTGTATTAATTCCGAGATTTGCAAGCTTCTGAGCACCTCTAAATGAGCCGTCACCGCCGATTACTACAAGTCCATCGATTCCATGCTTCTTACAAATATCAGCACCCCTTTGCTGTCCTTCAGCTGTTGTAAATTCCTCACAACGTGCTGTGTAAAGAATTGTACCACCCTTCTGGATAATATCAGAAACACTGCTTTTATTCATATCAATGATTTCTTCGTCTAAAAGGCCCTGATAACCTCTCTTAATACCTTTTACTTTTTTCCCCTTTGCCAAAGCGGTTCTAACAACTGCTCTAATGGCAGCGTTCATGCCCGGAGCATCTCCACCACTTGTTAAAACACCAATTGTATTAATTTCTTTTGACATATATAATACCTCCATTCTTGTTATCATACCACAGCAATATTCTTTTGTCCAAATTTTTCTTTTAAAACTTCAACAATTTCCGGTGTAACTTTTACATTTTTTGACGGCGGCAGTACAAGCTTCTTCTTTTCTTCCACAAAATATACCACCACAACATCATTTCCGTCGCTGTATTTTATAGTCTCAAACATTTCTTCCTTGCGCTCTTCATATTCCTTCTGGTTGGCAAATCTCACCCACAGCTCTGACGGTATACTGTCAAAGGGCACTATGTTCATACAGGTAAGACTGCTCTTACCATCATCCTTTTCAGACACTCTACCCTTAATAAATATCTTATTATCAGCCACAAGATTTTTAATGTTCTTTTCGTAATCTCTAGGGAATATAACAACCTCTACGGTTCCATAAAGGTCCTCGATTGTTATAAACGCCATCATTTGGTTAGTTTTTGTTGACTTAACACTTATATCACGGATAAGTCCACCTACTGTAACCTCCTGCCTGTCATGTAGTATATTCTCCTCGCCTTCCTCCACTTCAAAGTCCGAGGTTTTGGCTGTAATATTCTTCTTCCATTTTGACATATATTCTTCCAAAGGATGGCCACTGACATACACACCAAGAACCTCTTTTTCAAAGGATAACAGCTCTGACTTTGTGTACTCAGCCACATTTGGCAGCTTTATATCAAAATTCTTTTTTTCTTCCTCTCCAACGATGTCAAACAATGACATTTGCCCTTCTACAGAATGCTTTCTGTCCTGATTCACACCATCAAGTATCTGTATGTAAATCATCATCTTCTGCCTTCTGTTTCCAGGGAAACAGTCAAATGCACCGGCCTTAATAAAGCTTTCAATAGTACGTTTATTTGCCTCCTTGCCATTCATTCTTTCGATGAAATCAGCAAGATTTTTGAACTTACCATTGGCCTGTCTTTCAGCAACCATGGAATCTATCACTGATGTACCCACACTCTTTAAGGCGCTTAGTCCATAGATAATATCATTTCCCTTTACTGAGAAGCCGCTAATACCTTCATTAATATCCGGCGGAAGAATCTTTATTCCCATCTTCCTACATATCATAATGTATTCAGAAACTTTTGTATTATTATCAATAACCGATGTCATAAGCGACGCCATGAACTCTACCGGATAATAATATTTAAGGTATGCCGTCTGGTATGAAACCACCGCATAGGCCGCTGCATGGGACTTGTTAAATGCATACTTTGCGAAATCAAGCATCTCGTCGTAAATCTTGTTGGCAGTCTTCTCATCGATTCCATTGCCAACACATCCCTTTATGCCTTCCTCTTCATTGCCATAAACAAAATTCTGACGTTCCTTTGCCATAACATCAGCCTTTTTCTTAGACATGGCTCTACGAAGTAAATCACTTCGACCAAGAGTATAGCCTGCCAAATCTCTAACTATCTGCATTACCTGCTCCTGATACACAATACAGCCATATGTTGGCTTAAGTATCGGTTCAAGCTGCGGACAATCATAGGTTATATTTTCGGCATTATTCTTACCATTGATATACTTTGGTATAAAATCCATTGGACCCGGACGATACAGCGCAATACCCGCTATAATGTCCTCCAGGCTCTCCGGCTTCAGTTCCTTTATAAAGTTACGCATTCCCGCACTTTCAAGCTGGAACACGCCCTCTGTCTTTCCCTGACCCAAGGAATCAAGCACCGCTTTATCATTATAATCAATAGCATGTAAATCTATGTCTATGCCTCTTTCTCCACCGGTTTTAGTAAAGGTTCCGGTTTCTCCGGCTTTAACAAGCTTGCAACAATTATCAATAACTGTAAGTGTTCTAAGGCCTAAAAAGTCCATTTTCAAAAGGCCCAGCTCTTCCAGCGTTGTCATTACAAACTGTGTTGTAACAGTTCCATCTCCTGATTTTGACAACGGCACGAATTCATCTACCGGTTTTGAGCTTATAAGCACACCTGCTGCATGCATTGATGCATGGCGGGCCAGTCCTTCAAGCCTCTTTGACATATCGATAAGATATTTTACTCTTTCATCATTTTCATATGCCTGTCTTAGAAGTGGATTAGTCTCAAGGGCTCCATCCAAGGTAATATTCAGCTCCTTTGGAACCATTTTTGCAATAGCATCCACCTCGGCATAAGGCATATCCAACGCCCTTCCCACATCTCGAAGCACACCCTTGGCTGCCATTGTACCGAATGTTACAATCTGGGCAACCTGGTCCTTGCCATACTTTTCAACTACATAATTAATTACCTCCTGCCTTCTCTCGTAGCAGAAGTCAATATCGATATCAGGCATAGATACTCTTTCAGGATTCAGGAATCGCTCAAAAAGTAAATTGTACTGTATCGGGTCAATGTCCGTAATTGCCAAAGTGTAGGACACAATACTACCGGCCGCCGAACCACGTCCCGGTCCAACACTGATACCATTGGTCTTTGCGTAATTAATAAAATCCCACACTATAAGAAAATAGTCCACAAAGCCCATGCTGTGGATTACAGAAAGCTCATAATGAAGCCTTTCAGTAAGCTCCGGTGTAAGCTCCTTATACCTCTTCTTCAAACCAGTCTCACACAAATGTCTAAGATACAAATACGAGCTGTCACTTTTATCCTCAAGGGAATCGATAAATTCCTGAGGAACCTGATATTTTGGCAGCTTTCTCACGCCAAATTCTATTTCAACATTACAGCGCTCAGCAATCTTATGGGTATTCTCAAGTGCCTGAAGAGCATATGGAAACAATTCCTTCATCTCATCCTCAGACTTAAGATAATACTGACCGCCTTCATATCTCATTCTATCCTCATCAGTAACCTTCTTTTGAGTCTGTATACACAAAAGAATATCATGGGCTACTGCATCTTCCTTATAAGTATAATGAACATCATTGGTTGCAACCAGTTCAATACCTGTGTCCCTTGACAATCTTAAAAGTCCCGTATTGACGGTCTTTTGCTCCGGAATACCGTGGTCCTGTAGCTCCAGAAAATAGTTGCCCTTTCCAAATATTGCTTCATAATTCAATGCAACTTCCTTAGCTTCATCATACAATCCCCTTGCAAGGTTCTTCTGAACCTCTCCCGCCAGACATGCGCTAAGAGCAATAATACCCTCAGAATACGTCTTTAACACTTCATAATCCACTCTCGGTTTATAGTAAAAGCCATCAACAAAACCTTTTGATACAATCTTCATAAGATTGTGATAGCCAGTATCATTCTCCGCCAATAACACCAAATGGTAATACCTGTCTTCACCATTGGTCGGTTCTCTGTCAAATCTTGACTTATTTGTAACATATACCTCGCAGCCAATAACAGGCTTGATTCCTTCAGCCTTTGCCGCCCTGTAAAAATCAATTACTCCGTACATTACGCCATGGTCTGTAATGGCAAGACTGTCCATATTCAGTTTTTTTGCCTGTGCAACTATTTCTTTAATCTTGCTTGAACCATCCAGCAAGCTAAACTCTGTATGCACATGTAAATGTGTAAATGCCATAGCTTATCCTTCTCCGTTTCTTTAAAAGAAAAGGGCTAATCACCAAATGGGACAGCCCTGTGTAATCTATAGTTATTTGCAGCTTAAGTATTCTTCAATCTTATTGATTGCTTCCTCTTCATCTGCTCCCTCAGCAGAAACTACAACTGATGCACCTTCATTTAATTTTAATGCCATCATACCCATTATACTCTTGGCATTAACCTTGATATTTCCTGTTTCAACGTGAATTGAACTCTCAAACTGGCTTGCCACCTGCACAAATACAGCAACCGGTCTGGCATCCATACCTGACTTAATGGCAATGGTCATATTCTTAGTTATCATTTCTTTCCTCCTAATTTTCCTCAATACTATCTGCTATTTCGCAGATTTTTCTCAATCGGTGATTTACTCCGGATTTTCCAACCCTAGGTTCTAATCTATCCCCAAGCTCTTTCAAGGAGTCGTCCGGATATTCGACTCTTAAAATAGCCATTTCCTTTAACTGTGGTGGCAGATAATCAAGCCCTTTCTTCCTCTCTATTATCCTAATGCTCTCTATCTGTCTTACTGCTGCCGAAACTGTTTTGTTAAGGTTCGCAGTTTCACAATTAACCTTTCTGTTAACGGAATTCCTCATATCCTTAAGAATTCTGATATTTTCAAAATCCATAAGTGAAACATGGGCCTCCATTACATTTAATATGTCTGCTATTGCAGAGCCCTCCTTGATATATACCACAAAACGGTTCTTTCTTTCAACTACTTTTGATTCAATTTCAAAACTATTTATAATATTTTTTAGCTGCAACGCTTTTTCTTCATCATTGCAAACTATTTCGAAATGATATGCCTTGTTAGGGTCACTTACTGAACCTGCTGCAAGAAATGCTCCTCTTACAAAGGCTCTTTTACAGCATGCCTTCATAATAACAACATTTGATGCGATTGAAAGATTTTCCTCTATATCGTTTGACGAATTAAGCAGCTTTACTGCCTGCAGTACTCTCACTGCATCATCGTGCCTGTTAACTGTCACTATGTATAATCTGCTATTCTTCAAACCATTATTCTTTTTTATGGTAACTTCCGGTACTATATTAAATGTTTTTTTAAGTAATGTAAAGTACTTTCTTGCCACATACAAACTTTCACTTTGTATTTTTACCGAAAATCTGTCCTGTGCTGAGATAAGAATTCTGCCTGTCAAGCCAATCATTCCGGCAACCTCAGCTATCTGACAATGCCTGGCAGAAGAACATGACTTTGATAATTCTTCTTTAACATCCTGCGAAAATGACATCTTTTCTTCCTTCCTATCTTTTATCGTTCTATATCTCTGTTGGTAAACTTAACTCCATACTCTTCCACAGATTCCAGCGCTTCATATAGAAACTTTGCCACCGTAACTGACCTATGCTTACCACCTGTACAGCCGATACCAATAACAAGCTGTGTCTTTCCCTCCTTGATATAATTCGGAATAAGAAACTTAATCATATCATTTAATTTATTTACAAACTGAACTGATTCGTCCGAGTTCATAACATATTCATTGACCTCTTTATCAAGGCCTGTCTTCAGCCTTAAATCCTCCACATAATATGGATTAGGCATAAATCTGACATCAAATACCAGGTCGGCATCACGAGGAATACCATACTTAAATCCAAAGGAAACGACATTTACAAAAATATTGCTAAAGGACTTCTCCTCCACAAATATTTTTTCAATCTCAGCCTTAACGTCCCTTGCAATGAGCGCATCAGTATTGATAATATAATCCGCTCTCTTCTTTAAAAATTCAAGCTCTTTTCGCTCAAGCTTCAACGCCTCATCTATACTACCATCAATGGTGAGCGGATGCAAACGTCTTGTTTCCTTATAACGCTTAACTAAGGTCTCATCGCTGGCATCCATGAAAAGAATCTTACAATTTTTTCCAGCCTTATTGATATTATCTATAACCTCACCTAAGTTGTAAAGGCCCGAACCACTTCTAACATCAATGCCGACAGCAACCTTATCATTTCCATCCTTAGCTGTCGCCAGCTCATAAAATTTTTCTACAAACTGCACCGGCAAATTGTCTACACAAAAAAATCCTGCATCCTCAAGAATTCTCATTGTAGTACTTTTTCCGGCACCGGACATACCCGTAACCACAATAAACTTCATATCTTTTAACCTAAAATCTTAACCTCTTCCTCTAACATTACTCCAAACTGTTCAAAAACCTTTGCCTTAACATCGCTTATAACCTGTAACACATCTGATGCCGTAGCATTTTCTTTGTTGATGACAAATCCACAATGCTTATCTGAAACCATGGCTCCTCCGACTCTGTATCCTCTAAGTCCGGCGTCCATTATAAGCTTTCCTGCAAAGTACCCTTCCGGCCTCTTAAATGTACTTCCTGCACTTGGATACTCAAGGGGCTGCTTATCTCTTCTTCTAAAAGCAAGGTCATCCATCATTTCTTTAATGTCATCCTTACTTCCTGCCTTAAGCTCCATAATTGCATTTAAAACAATCAGGTCCTCATCCATAACAATGCTGTGTCTGTAATCAAAATTCATTTCATCATTTGATTTGACCTCTACATTGCCGGCCTTATCCATCACTGTTACTTCCATAATGATGTCGCGCATTTCTCCGCCATAGGCTCCGGCATTCATTGTAACTGCGCCTCCTAAAGTTCCAGGTATCCCTGCCGCAAACTCAAAGCCTGTCATACTTTCATCATATGCACACTTAGCAATCCTCGACAAAAGTGCACCTGCATCTGCCTTAATATAACAGCTGTCGGCATCCACCTCTATCTTCGAAAAATTCTCTTTAAGCTTAATAATGGCACCCCTGTACCCACTGTCCTTTACAAGAACGTTACTTCCATTTCCCATAATATAAAATGGATACTGTACCACATTTAAATATTTAATAGCTTCAGACAAGGCTTCGATAGTCTTTGGAAGTAATACAAAATCAGCATTTCCTCCTACCTTAAAGGTTGTATGAGCCTTCATTGACTCATCCCTCAAAACACTGTCCTCACCTAATATTTCGCATAATTTCAAATATATTTCCTGCATAACCTATTCCTTTATTATTAATGCTGCACCGCCATATATCC
>CAYWDL010000003.1:16003-28683 GCA_964457015.1 uncultured Roseburia sp.
ATTTAAACTCAACCTTGCTACATGGCTTAAATACATACTCATTAAAATACTTTTCTATCTTCTCTAACAAGAATTCACCTGCACGGCTTACCCCTCCGCCGATAACAAATGCTTCATTATTGACTGTGCACGCAATAGAAGCAGTTGCAATACCAAGATATTTCGCTGCTATCTCCACAGCATCAACTGCCACCATATCTCCTTCTTTGGCAAGGTCAAATACATCCTTTGCCGTGATTTCTTCCATTTCAAGAAGCTTAGTCGGCATCTTTATCTTGTTGGCTCTTTCCTTAGCCACACGAACTATTCCTGTAGCTGAAGCATACTGCTCAAGGCAACCGCATTTTCCACAGCCACACTTAGCTGTCTCATCAACATTTACATGGAAATGTCCTATCTCACCTGCACCGCCTGTAACACCTGAAAGCATCTTTCCGCCGATGATTACACCGCCGCCAACACCAGTTCCAAGCGTAATCATCACCATATCGCTGTAGCCCTTACCGCCACCGGAAATATTCTCGCCCATGGCAGCCACATTGGCATCATTACCTACGATACAATTGATACCACCAAGCTTGTTCTCCATTATTTCCTTGATATTAACATTTCCTACCAGGCCAAGATTCACAAGGCCATTAACCACACCATTGCCATCAACCGGTCCCGGAACTCCGATACCAACGCCCTTAACCTGGTCCTTTGCTATTCCCTTTTCTTCTATTTTATTCAAAACATTAGTTGCAATATCATCAAAAAAAGTTTCTTTTTTTGTAGGAGTATCCCATTTTTCAACAAGCTTACCTTCCATATCGAATATGCCAAACTTAATAAATGTTCCTCCTAAATCAACACCAAAGCAATACATTTTCATTTCTCCTATTCTCATTAGTCATCATCACGTCTTGCCAGATTTCTCTGTACCCTGTTATATAATTCCTGAGCTGCATTATAACCCATCTTCTTCTGACGATGGTTAACAGCTGCCGATTCAACGATAACCGCAAGGTTTCTACCCGGTCTGATAGGTACTGTGTACTGTACCACCTTATTTCCAAGGTATTCTGTGTAATTATCTTCAAGACCAAGTCTGTCGTACTCCTTATCCTTGCTCCACTCTTCAATTCTGATAACCATATCAATGCCTTGTGTTTCCTTAACACTTTCAACACCGAAAAGTGTCTTAACATCAATAACACCGATACCTCTAAGCTCAATAAAATATCTTGTAATATCCGGTGCCGTACCAATAAGTGTCTCATCACTTACCTTTCTAATCTCCACAACATCATCACTTACAAGTCTGTGGCCTCTCTTTAATAATTCAAGAGCAGCCTCACTCTTACCGATACCACTTTCACCGACAATCAATACACCTTCACCATAAACATCTACCAATACGCCGTGAATAGAGATGCATGGTGCAAGCTGAACATTGAGCCATCTGATAATCTCAGCCATGAATGCCGAAGTAGCCTTCTCTGTTCCAAGAATAGGAACACCATACTTTTTCGATGCTTCCATGAACTCCTCACATGGCTCCATATTTCTACTGAATATTAGACACGGAAACTTTCTCGACATCAATGCTTCCGCACTCTTTCTCTTCTCTTCCGAACTCATCTGGTCGATATATGATTCTTCCACATAACCAATAATCTGTACTCTGTTTGCATCAAAATGTTCAAAGTATCCCGTTAATTCAATTGATGGTCTGTTGATATCAGGAACTGTAACCTTGATATCTGAAATATCAACATCCGGTGTATAATTTTTTAAATCGTAGTTTGCAACCAGTTTAGATAACTTAACACTTGTAGACATATTGTAATCTCCTTTTCATACATAGCTAAGTTTATTATAATTCAAATATTGATTTTTTCCAACAATAAGTTGTAGGAATTTTTTTGTAGGCTATTTTAAGTAGTTTTATGGTCCGGTGGGTCTCTATATAAAAAAATTAAATTCACCCTTTCCTAAAGAACTCATACACACTTCTCGCCGCTTCCTCGTTCATGCTTTCAACGCCAGCCAGTTCATCAATGTCCGCCGACTTTATCCTCTCAATCGACTTGAAATAGCGCATCAACGCATTTCTACGCTTTGGTCCGATGCCGCTTATATCGTCAAGTATTGACTTTATCTGCTGCTTACCGCGAAGATTTCTATGGTACTCGATTGCAAATCTATGAGTTTCATCCTGAATTCGAGTAATAAGCTTGAACATTTCAGAATGTGTATCTATTGGCAATTCCTGATTATTGAAGTACAAGCCCCTTGTTCGGTGGTTATCATCCTTTACCATACCACAAATCGGAATGTTCAGCCCTAGCTTTTCATTTACCTCAAGAGCCACATTGACCTGGCCCTTACCACCATCCATCATAATCAGGTCCGGAAATCTGTTGAAGCTTCCAAATTCAACAGCCGAACTTCCTTCTCTAAGGCCATGTTCAAGTCGCCTTGTCAGAACCTCCTTCATACTGCCGTAATCATCCGGTCCCACAATAGTTTTAATCTTGAATTTTCTGTAATCATTTTTCTTAGGCTTACCGTTTTCATGTACAGTCATTGAACCAACTGACTGGTAGCCGGCTGTATTTGATATATCAAAGGCCTCAATTCTGTAATCATTTTTGCTCTCAATACCAAGCAATTCAAATAACTGCTTTGCAGCCTCAATGGTCCTCTCAGCCTGACGCTTAACCTTGTCCTTGTCCTGTGCAAGAACCATTTCTGCATTTTTTGCGGCAAGCTCAACAAGCTTTTCCTTCTGCCCTTTTTTCGGAACTAAAATCTTTACCTTACTTCCTCGCTTCACTGTGAGCCACTCTTCAAACAACTCCAGTTCCTCAATCTCTTCAGACAGAAACAATTCCCTTGGCAAATTGGGGGTTCCCGAATAATACTGCTTAATAAAGCTTGAAAGAATATCATTTCCCGTATCATGAGGTGACAGCTTCAGGTAAAAATGTTCTCTACCAATCAGCTTTCCATTTCTGACGAAGAACACCTGAACCACCGCGTCATTACCTTCAGCAGCATAGGCGATAATATCTCTGTCTTCAAAATCATCGTTGGTTATTTTCTGTTTCTCAGCAATTTCCTTAACGCTAAACAGCAAATCCCTATACCCGGCAGCTTCCTCGAATTGCATTTCTTCAGACGCCTTATACATTTTCTCCTCAAGCATCCTTATAACATCAGTATATTTTCCATTAAGGAAATTTAACACACCTTCAATCTGCCCCCTATACTCTTCCTCTGAAATATAGCCCATACAGGGAGCCTTGCACTGCTTTATATGATAGTTAAGACAAGGTCTGTCCTTGCCAATATCCTTTGGCAGATTCCTATTGCAGGTTCTAATCTTGTAAATCTTGTGAAGAAGCTCAATAGTATCCTTCACAGAAGACGCACTTTTATAAGGACCAAAATATTTATTCTTGTCCTTCTTCATATCTCTCGCAAAAATGACTCTAGGGTACGCCTCATTAACTGTTACCTTAATGTAGGGGTACCCTTTGTCATCCTTAAGCATAGTGTTGTACTTAGGACTATGCTTTTTTATTAAATTGCATTCAAGTATCAGTGCCTCCAGCTCGGAATCAGTGACAATATATTCAAAATAGCTGATATTTTCAACCATCTTCAAAATTTTTGATGATTTATTCCTACTACCTTGAAAATATTGTCTGACTCTGTTTTTAAGCACCTTTGCTTTACCAACATATATTATCTCATCATGCTCATCATGCATCAAATATACGCCAGGTGAATTAGGAAGTTTCTTCAACTCCTCTTGAATCACAAACATCGCTCTCTATTCCTCTTACCTGATTAAATATTTCCATAAATGTCTTTCCGGTAATTGTCTCCTTCTCATACAAGTATGAAGCAATCTTATCAAGAGCTTCTCTGTTATCCATAAGAAGCTTCTTAGCCTTTTCAAAGCATCCTGCAAGGAGCTCTTTAACCTCTGCATCAATCTCTGCCGCTGTTGCATCCGAGCAATTAAGAACCGTATTTCCATTTAAATATCTGTCTTCAACCGTTTCAAGGCTCATAAGACCAAACTTTTCTGACATACCGTACTGAGTAATCATCGCTCTAGCAAGGTCTGTTGCCTTTTCAATGTCATTTGATGCGCCTGTTGTAACTGTATCAAACGTAATCTCCTCAGCAGCTCTACCACCTAAAAGAGTAGTTATTCTTGCAAGCATTTCGTCCTTTGTCATAAGATATTTTTCTTCCTCAGGAACCTGCATTACATAACCTAATGAACCCATTGTTCTTGGTACAATGGTAATCTTCTGAACAGGCTCAGCATCCTTTTCAAGAGCTGTAACAAGAGCGTGACCAACCTCATGATACGCAACCGTTTTCTTTTCCTTTTCACTTAGGATTCTGTCCTTCTTTTCCTTACCTGCAATAACCACTTCCACTGACTCAAACAAATCGGCCTGTGATATGGCATTTCTGCCGGACTTAACCGCAAGGATTGCAGCTTCATTTATCATATTGGCAAGATCCGAACCAACAGCACCGCTTGTTGCAAGTCCGATTTCTTCCAAATCAACAGTTTCGTCCAAATTAACATTCTTTGCATGGACCTTAAGAATCTCAACTCTGCCCTTTAAATCAGGCTTATCAACAATGATTCTTCTATCCAGACGACCCGGTCTTAACAATGCCTTGTCAAGAACCTCCGGTCTGTTAGTGGCTGCAAGAATAAATATACCCTTTGATGTATCAAAACCATCCATCTCAGAAAGCAACTGATTCAAGGTCTGCTCTCTTTCATCATTTCCGCCGCCATATTTAGAGTCCCTGCTCTTACCAATGGCATCAATCTCATCTATAAACACAATACAAGGCGCATTTTCCTGGGCAGTCTTAAACAAATCTCTTACTCTTGATGCACCAACACCAACATAAAGCTCTATAAAGTCTGAACCTGACAAAGAGAAGAATGGTACATTGGCTTCGCCGGCAACAGCCTTTGCAAGCAATGTCTTACCTGTACCCGGAGGTCCTACAAGAAGGGCTCCCTTTGGCAGCTTAGCACCAATCTTTGCATACTTTCCAGGATTGTGAAGGAAATCAACGATTTCCACCAATGATTCCTCTGCTTCATCCTGACCGGCCACATCCTTGAATGTAACGCCCGTAGACTTTTCAATATTGTACTTCTTTGCAGTTGACTTTCCAACGCCAAAGGCTCCACCGCCGCCCTTGGCCATTCTCTTAAATATAAATCCAAAGAATGCATAGAAAATAACCAATGGCAGTACCCACGACAATATAAAGCTTAAAATTGTCGACTTAGAATCTGTAGCTTCAACCTTATATTCAACCCCTGCTTCCTTAAGCTCCTTATGAAGCTCGTCAACGCTCAATGCTGTAGCCCAATAAGTAAAGTTCACTCCGCCATAGCTGCTCTTCTCACCATCCTCACCCTTAGGTGTAATAGTCAGTTTTCCCGAGCTTGAAATCACAACATTATCAACCTTTCCCTCATCCAGCATTTGAAGAAACTGGTCATAGGTAATCTCCTCAGATGTTGCCTTTTCCAAAAGTGCAGAAAACATTGTAAGCATCAATATTGACAGTAGGCCGATTACAAGAAACAGTACCACGTTACTGCCGGTTTTCTTATTATTTCCGTTACTATTCTGGCCATTTCTCTGACCATTCATATCGTTTCTATCGTTCATACCAGAATTCTGGTTATTATAATTATTATCCATATTTTCTACCTATCCCTTTCGTATGATATTATAATTTCATATTATCCATAAATCAATAAACTCCAAGTAAAATTCATAGATAATTCACATTGTATACCACACGACGTTATCAACCTCTTATTTATAATATATTATTTTTGCTTCCTAAGCTTCATCATCCTCATCAACTATTATGTTCAATGTTTTTATAGATTCTTCTTCACTTACGCTGTCAATCTTTGTAAGTCTTCTCTGAATCATCTGACTTCTATGCTGCATATCATCAGTATATCTCTGTGCTTCTGAAAGCTTCTTCTGAGTTTTACTGATAAGCACTCCGAACTTATCATACTGAGTCTTAACTGCGCTAAGAGTCTTAAGTATTTCCTTTGAGTTCTTATTAACTGTAAGATACTTAAAGCCAATTGACAAGCTGTTGAGAAGAGCTGTAATTGTAGTTGGTCCTGAAATGATAATCTTTGCTTCATTCTGACACCATTCTGTAAGTCCCGGAATTCTAAGAATCTCTGAGTACAAGCCCTCTGTTGGGAGGAACATAATTGCAAAATCAGTTGTTCTAGGGGCATCAATATATTTTTCACTTATGCTCTTTGCTTCATTCTTTATGCGAGCTTCAAGCTCCTTGGAAGCTGTCTTTATCGCTTCGCCATCGCCTGCATTTGAAGCATCAACAATTCTTGTGTATAAGTCAGCCGGGAATTTTGAATCTATTGGCAAATAAACAAATTCTCCTGTTCCTTCCTTATCCGGAATCTTAATTGCAAACTCTACTCTTTCATTTGACTCTCTCTTTGTTGCTACATTTTCCTCATATTGTGATGCATCCATTGTGCTTGACAAAATATTCGCAAGCTGAATCTCACCAAATACACCTCTTGTCTTCACATTAGACAATGTCTTCTGTAAATCCATAACACCTGATGAAAGACTCTGCAATTCACCGATACTCTTATTCAAGCCGGCAAGCTGTTCCCCAATCTGTCTGAAGCTTAAATCCAATCTTTCGTTCAATGACTTATCAAGCTTCTCATTTACATTATCCTGAATCTCTGTAAGTTTTCTTTCATTGGACTGCTGAATCTGCAAGATGGACTCCTTCAGTGTTCTGTTCATCTTTTCATTGTGTTCAGTATTTTCCTTAAACATATCATGCTTAAGATTATGAATAGTGTCCCTTTGCTCTGAGAATCTGCTATTAATGAAATCTCTTTCATCTGACATTCTGTTATTAATAAGATTGTCAGTTGTTACCCTTCCGTTCTCCACCTGCTTCGAAAGATTTTCAATCTGCAATAAAAGCTTGGCATTCTGTGTCTTTACATCCTCTACTTCATCAGTAATCTCTTCATAGGTTGGCTTGATAACCAAACGTGATACTTCTAATATCAATATTGCAACTAATAGAATTATCATTGGTACTTCCATACTTATTCTCCTTTTCACTTTATATTTTTTCTCATACGTGGCAACTTACCGTAAATATGGTCAGTTATAGATATTTTATCACAAAACAACACTAAATACTATGAATTTTTATTATTTTCTTAAATTGGCAAAGTAAATGTATTGTCTTTTATATGTATGACAGATTTTACATTTTGTCCGTCCGTGCGCGAACATACATAGAAAAGATTTCTTAATTTTCTTGCCACCGCAACAGGGATAATGTAGCTTCTACAGAGCACTGTTTGAGCGCGCCGGATGGACAAAATATAAAATCTGTCATACATATAAAAGACAATACATTTACTTTGCCAATTGAAAATTATTTTATTCTAAAAAATTTGCAACTTAAAAATTCATATGCTACAATGTAGTTTATCAAAATACACTTTTAGAATTGGAGAAACATATGAGCGGTACTCTTTTTGTTATTCCTACACCCATAGGAAATCTTGACGATATTAGTCCACGCATAGCAGATACATTGGAAATGGTCGATGTCATTGCTGCCGAGGACACAAGAAATACATTGAATTTACTTAATCATCTTGAAATCAAGACCCCTTTGATTTCTAATCATAAGTTCAACGAAATGCAGAAAACAGCCGTATTCATTGACAGATTGAAAAATGGCGAAAATGTTGCCATTGTGTCAGATGCCGGAACTCCTTGCATTTCCGACCCGGGATACATACTTGTAAATGCTGCCGTAAAGGAGGGCATTGATGTTATTGGCATTTGTGGTCCATGTGCTGCGACAACAGCTCTTTCAATCACAGGCTTTAACGCTGATTCATTTACATTTATGGGCTTTTTCCCTAGAAAGGATCATCTGATAAAGGATTGCATAAACAAGTCCGTCAAAGGTGGCGTGCCAGTGCTTATTTTCTACGAATCACCCAAGCGAATAGTGGACACAATGGAAGTATTAACTGGAATTATCCCTGATGCAAATATCTGTCTTTGCAACGATTTGACTAAAAAGTTCGAAAAGAAGTATCGTGGCACTCCTGCCGAAGTTCACGCCGAGCTTCTGGCTAACCCTAACCACGAAAAAGGTGAATATGCTCTTGTAATAGAGCTTAATCCTGAGCTTTTCTGCGAGGATGAAGATGACAGGCTTTCACCCGAGGCTGCATTAATCGATGTGATGATTAAACAGGACTGCAGCCTAAAGGAAGCTATGAAGGCATTACAAAATGGCGATTCTTACAGCCGCAACGAGTTGTATAAAGCTTCGTTGAATATTAAAAATCTTGATATATAATAATAAACATATCCATATAAAAAGCTCAGAAAGGAAATTATGTCTGCACAAAATTTCTTTTCCGAGCTTACTTTTTATATATCCATTATAATCTCTCTTGCAACCTCTTCCTCAATCGGTATTGCAAAAACGCCCTCGCTATATTCAACAATTTCACCTATTCCGCGCTGAATAACAAACCTAAGCTGTCCGTTTTTAACCTTCTTGTCTGTGTAAAGCTTCTTTACAAGCGCCTCCTTATCTATGTAATCAGGAATTGCAATCGGAAGCTTAGCACGTCTTAATAAATCAATTACAGCCTCTACCTCTGTATCATTCATATATCCAAGCTTTCTTGCAAGCTTAACCTCTGCCACCATACCTATTGACAATGCCTCACCATGAAGAAGTCTGTAATCACTTACTGTCTCTATGGCTCTACCAACTGTATGACCAAGATTCAATACCTCTCTAAGACCGCTTTCTCTTTCATCCTTCATTACAACATTATACTTAATCTTGCAATTCTGCTCTGCGATGTACTCGCAGGCCTCCTTGTCATTTGCAAGGATTTTGTCCATATTCTTATCCAAGAAATCAAAGAAATCCTTGCTTGCAAGGCACGCATGCTTAATAGTCTCAGCCATTCCACTGTAGACCTCTCGTTCAGGCAATGTTGACCACGCCGCAATATCAAGGTACACCTTTTCCGGCTGATTGAACAAGCCTATAAGATTAGTTGCAAGAGGCGTGTCAACCGCTGTCTTTCCGCCAACCGACGCATCTGCTGCAGCAAGAAGTGTGGTTGCATAGTTAATAAATGGAACGCCTCTGCCATAGGTTCCTGCAAGAAAGCCTGCAAGGTCTGTCACCACACCTCCACCAACAGCGATAACACAGCAATCTCTTCTATAGCCCTTTGAAAGCATATCATCTTCAACTATTTCCTTAGTTCTTCTAGTCTTACTCTTCTCTCCTGCCGGGATTACAAACATATCAGACTTATAGCCCTCTGCCACCAGCTTATCAAATATCTTATCCCCATACAAACTCACAACATTAGAATCAGTAATAATAGCAAATTTCTTAATATTTCCTACCAAACCATTCTTTATATCTTCAACAAGCTTATCTATAAGTCCAAATCCAATTTCAATATCGTATGAATCATCGACTACCTTTTTCAATTGTACATTATAAATTCCCATTATCTTTCCTCCTTAATCATTCCAACAAATCAATTCCTGCCACAGCATAAACCGCCGCGCCATACACCAATGCCTCCATGTCAAACTTCACCTTTGGATGATGAAGATTATACTCATATCCTTTATCAATCTGACCTGCCACAAGTCCAAGCATAACCGTTGGAATCCGGTGACTTACATAAGCAAAATCCTCAGAGCCGGAGCCACTGCCACTCTTTTTCTTGGACAATTCATCTGTTGTAAATACTTTTTCTTTGCCTAACAATTCTATCATAGATTTCTCAATATGGCACGATAAATTTTTATCATTTAATAATGTGGGGCAGCCTCTGTCAAATGATACCTCTGCCGTTCCTTTAAATCCAGCAGCAATATTTTCTGAAATTTCCACAATTCTTCCCTTTACATACTCTCTAATCTCTTCATTAAATGTGCGCATAGTTCCACGCATAACTATTCTGTCCGGTATTATATTATAGGCTTCCCCTGAGCTGATAGAACCGATTGTCACCACTGCCCTTTCCCCTGTCGGCAGTTCTCTGGCATTTATATTCTGTAAAGCCAGCAAAATATGTGCACCTATATTCAACGGGTCAATGGTTTTCTCCGGCATTGCTCCATGTCCGCCCACACCTTCCACTGCAATAGAAAAGTAATCTGCTGCCGGCGCACCTACCCCCGGTGACGACACAATAACAGTTCCACATTGAAACGGCAACGCCGTCATAACATGAATCATAACACCTGCATCCACCCTTGGATTTTCCAAAGCTCCTGCCTCAATCATATCCTTCGCCCCTTCTAAAATCTCCTCTGCAGGTTGGAACATAAGTCGTATAGTGCCATTAATATTTTTCTCATATTCCTTCAGCAATCCGGCCGCTCCCAGCAACATTGTCGTATGCAAATCATGCCCACAAGCGTGCATTTTTCCATTCTTAGAGGCGAAATCAACACCGCTTTCCTCTTTTATGGCCAGTCCATCCATATCTGCTCTAAGTAGTATGGTCTTTCCTTTGCCATTTCCTATATCTGCCATAATTCCGGCTTTCCCGCAATTCACAGGTTCAAGCCCCATCTCACTTAATCTGCTTTTCACATACTCATATGTCTCGCCTATCTCAAATCCGATACCCGGGCATTGGTGCAGAAGCTTATAATCCTGTGCTAATGCTTCCTGCATATTTCTCGCCTTATCCAAAAAATCCTTTTTCATCATTTATCTCCTCTTCTCCTATCACTTAATTACATCAAGAATATCTGTCGCCTTCTCGACAATATAAGTCGCGCCTGCCTTCTTTAACTCCTCCATGCATCCATAACCAAATAACACTCCAATTGAATCCATTTTGAAATGATTTGCGCCAACAATGTCATACTCTCTGTCACCTATCATAATGGCATTCTTATAATCTATTATTCCACAATTTTCAAAAGCATATGCCATAACTTCTATTTTATCTACTCTTGTGTGCGACATTTCAGAGCCGGCAATAAAGGTAAAATACTGCGCCAAGCCTATATGCTCAAGTATTTTTCTTGCAAAGTGCTCAGGCTTTGAGGTTGCTAAAATAATTTTCTTTCCTCTCTTATGAAGCTCCTTTATTAATTCTTCAATGCCCTCATAAACATCATTTTCATATATGCCATAATCATTGTAATATTCTCTGTAATAATCCACTCCTCTGTGAGCCTCTTCCTCAGAAAAACCATAAAAATTCATAAACGACTTATACAATGGCGGTCCGATGAATTTATAAAGACTGGCTCTATCCTCAACTTCAATGCCATATTTCTTCAAGGCATACATAACCGAATTGGTTATTCCCATCCCTGAATCAATAATTGTTCCATCTAAATCAAATAACACTATATCGTACATTTCATTCATCCTTTTATCAAAATATATTTTTATATTATAGAATTCCCATCATATAATAAAAGAGCTCACTTTCGTGAACTCCTTTATTCTTAAATTATTCAATGCTTGATAAAATCTCTTCGAGATATGTCTCAAGAATATCCTCATCAACATCCTTTAACGACTCTTCTAAATAATCAAGTGCATCATCTAACTCATCTGCATATTCATCAATGTAATCCTTGATGCTGTCTTCGTACATATCCATGATATCATCAGCATCCATCTTGTTGTTAATTGCATATGACATAATAGGGTCAATCATCCATTCGCCATTCGCCTTGATAACAGCAAGCTTAATATCCTCATCGTTGTCATCATCCTTGCCTTCAACAACAACATTAAGCTTAAGCTCATATCCCTTTGTAATCTTGAAGTTTTCGAATTCGTCACTTAAATTCTCAACTATTTTAACAAGCTGCTTAACTTCTTTTTCTTCAAGCTCTGTAGCATCTGCTAATATCTCCACAGCCTCAACAAGCTCTTCCTTATACTGGCCTAATTCCTGATATAATTCAGCAATTGTCTCTAAGTCATCTTTTTCAATCTTTTCTTTCTTCTCTACAGTATATGAAAACTTAACCTTCTTACCATACTCGTCTTCAAGATCATCATTCACATCTTCCCATGCATCTCCCAAAGCTACTTCGCTCTCTTCATAGATATCATTAATAAGATCCTTGTAGTTATCGTTCTTCTTGAGAACTTTAACTGTATCAAAATATGCATCTGCCAAAAAGCTTGGAGCAACATCTTCAACAATCGAATCCACATCTGTAGGCTTCTTGTTTGCAATCTTCTCAATATTATCAATAGGAGTCTTCTCATTCTTGCCAAATAATGCTGATGCCAAAACAATAACAAGAATAACTGCAACAACAGCAACTGCTGCTATAACACCCATCATCATCTTGTTCTTATTAGGCGACTGTGTTGACATTCCAGAAGTGAAATTCATATCATTTCCTGCCGGCTCCTGATTAACTACTGTTTCCTGATTAACTACCGGTGCCTGCTCTGCAACTGCTTCAATCGGCTGTCCGCATTTTACACAAAACTTGTTTTCACCGTTATTTTCCTGACCACAATTCTTACAAATCATAACTTATCTC
>CAYWDL010000004.1:0-28213 GCA_964457015.1 uncultured Roseburia sp.
AAAAAGATTATTAAGATGTAATCCATTCTCCAAGGGTGGATATGATCCGGTTCCATAATAAGGAGGAAAATTTAATGTTTTTAAGCAGTTGTAGTTGTAATTGTGCAGATTTTTTTATAGTTCAATGGATTTCTAAAATACTTGGATTTGTAATGAACGCATTATATGAATTACTGGACATTGTAGGAATTGCTAATATTGGTTTATGTATTATTATATTTACTATAATAGTAAAACTTTTATTGTTACCAATGACAATCAAGCAGCAGAAGTTTACAAAATTATCATCAGTAATGAACCCTGAATTACAGGCTATTCAGAAAAAGTATAAGAATAAAACTGATCAGGATTCAATGATAAAGATGAGAGAAGAGACAAATGCTGTCTATGAAAAGTATGGAACATCTGCATCTGGCGGATGTATGCAGCTTTTAATACAGATGCCTATTATTTTTGCTCTTTATGCAGTTATCAATTCAATACCGGTATATGTGGGTGATGTTGAGACTATGTATAGAGATGTAAGTAAGGTTGCTTATGAAAGCGTTGATGAATATCACGAATTGGATGAAATAAGCAAGCTTATAGGTAAAGAAAATAAAGACTTTTCTAATATTATTGATCTTTATTACACAGACAACAATGAAGATGAAGCAATCGATGTTATATATGAGCAGTTTAGAAATCTTAATGTAGATTCATGGGCACAATTTGACCAGATGTACACTTTTTCTGAAGCTATCATAAATGACGTAAAAGAAGTCAGTGATGAAGATTGGGACAAGTATATTAAAGAAAATGAAGATAGTGCGGAATTATTAGAAAAGTATAAGAATTTAAGTGACAGTGAATTAGATTCATTATTAAAAGGCCTTGAAGAAAATGAAAAGCTTATAGATAAAGCAACTGAGCCAATTGATGAAGTATATGAGTTTGCAGGAATTAATTTAAGTAAATCTCCTTCTCATCAGATGGGCGAAGGTGTATGGTGGGCATTGTTAATCCCTATTTTATCAGCACTTTCACAGTTTTTAAGTATGAAGATTTCACAGTCTAGAAACAACAATACAGGAGCTGAAGACAACCCAATGGTTCAGTCAATGAATACAACAATGATGTTTATGCCATTGATGTCAGCATTTTTCTGTTACACCTTACAGTCAGGTCTTGGTCTTTACTGGGTAGTTAGTTCGGTTGTACAGATAGTTCAGCAGCTGTTCATTAATATGTATTTTGATAAATTAGATGTTAATGACATTATAAAGAAAAACCTTGAAAAGGTTAATAAGAAGAGAGCTTCACAGGGTCTTCCACCAAGAAAGATTACAGAAGTAGCTAACATAAATGTAAAAAATATTAATACAACAAAGCCTGCTACAGCAAAACAAACTTCCACACAGAATGCTAAAAATAGTACAGCAAGCAGTTCTTCAGTAAGTACAGCAAGCTCTGGTGAAGGAAAGAAGTTGGGAATTGCAGCAAAGGCAAATTTAGTTAAAGAATATAACGAAAAGAATAAAAAATAAATACAGGAGGATATGGAAATGGATTTTAAAGAATATTCAGCAAAAACAGTAGACGACGCTATTACAAATGCAACTATGGACCTTGGCGTTACAAGTGATAAATTAGATTACGAAGTAATCGATAAGGGAAGCGCAGGATTCATTGGAATTGGCAGCAGACCTGCAAAGATTAAGGCAAGAGTTAAATCAGAAGCTTCAGACATCGTTAATGAAATTAAAGAAAAGGTAGTTAAAGAGGTTAAAGCAGAAAAGCCTGTGAAGGAAGAAAAAACAGTTGTTGCTAAGGAAACAAAGGTTGAAAAGCCTGTTGTTAATAATGAAGTTAAGGCTGAAAGAAAGGCTTCTACATTATCAAATGAAGAAATTGAAAAGACTTCAAAGGAATTCCTTAATAAAGTATTTGCTGCTATGGGATTAAATGTTGAGATTACTGTAACATTTGAGGAAGATAGCGTAAATGTTGATCTTGCAGGAGATGACATGGGTATGTTAATTGGCAAGAGAGGTCAGACATTAGATTCATTACAGTATTTGTTAAGTCTTGTTATTAACAAGAACAATGAAGGATACTTAAGAGTTAAGTTAGATACAGAGAATTATAGGGAAAGAAGAAGAAAGACATTGGAAAATCTTGCTAAGAATATTGCATTCAAGGTAAAGAGAACAAAGAGACCTGTTTCATTAGAGCCAATGAATCCATATGAAAGAAGAGTTATTCATTCAACTCTTCAGAATGACAAGTATGTATTCACAAAGAGCGAAGGTGAAGAGCCTTACAGACATGTTGTTGTAATGTTGAAAAGATAATAGTTAAATAAAGTGCCACTTAATTAGTGGCACTTTTTGGCGTTAGGAGGCCAAATATGTTTTATTCGGACACAATTGCAGCTATATCTACTGCTATGAGCAATTCAGGTATTGGCATAATAAGAGTATGTGGTGACTATGCCATAGAGGTTGTGGCTAAGATTTTTAAATCAGTTAGCGGAAAGAAGCTTTTGGATGTAAAAAGTCACACAGTTCATTACGGACATATATCAGATAATGAAAATATTATAGATGAAGTGCTTGTAACAGTAATGAAAAATCCACATTCATACACTACTGAGGATACAGTTGAAATAAACTGTCATGGTGGTGTTATTGTTGTGAATAAGGTTCTTGAATTGGTTTTAAAGTCAGGTGCAAGACTTGCTGAGCCTGGAGAGTTCACAAAGAGGGCATTTTTGAATGGAAGAATAGATTTGTCCCAGGCGGAAGCTGTAATTGATGTGATTAACGCAGAAAGTCAGTATGCATTATCAAGTGCTGTAACTCAGCTTAAGGGAAATGTTTCAAATGTTATAAAAGACATAAGAGACAGGATACTTGATGAGATTGCATTTATAGAGACTGCTCTTGATGACCCTGAACATTATGAAATGGACAACTACGGCGAAAAGTTAATGTCTATTACAATGGAGGTTAAGACTCAGCTTAAGAAATTAATTGATTCTGCTGATAATGGACGAGTTATAAGCGAGGGTGTGAAAACTGTTATTTTAGGTAAACCAAATGCAGGTAAATCATCATTGCTTAATGCACTTTTAGGCGAGGAAAGGGCCATAGTAACTGATATTGCAGGAACTACAAGAGATACCTTGGAGGAAAATATTAAGATTCATGGAATTAGTCTTAAGCTTATAGATACTGCAGGCATTAGAGACACAGAGGATACTGTGGAAAAAATAGGAGTAAATAAGGCAAAGGAAACTGCTGAAAATGCAGATTTGATAATATATGTTGCAGATGCATCAAGAGAGTTTGATGACAGTGACAAGGAGATTTTAGAATTAATTAAGGGAAGAAAGTCAATTATTCTTCTTAATAAGTCTGATTTGGAAGAAAAGATTGATATATCTGATATAAAAAAGTATACTGATGGTAGGATTTTAAATATTTCTGCAAAGCTGGGAACAGGAATTGATGATTTGGAAAATATTATTAAGGAAATGTTCTTCGATGGTGAAATTGATTTCAATAATCAGGTATTTATTACAAATATGAGACAAAAGGATGATATTACTAAGGCTTACGAAAGCATTGTGATGGTTGAAAGTAGCATTAATGATGGTATGCCGGAGGATTTCTTTACCATTGATTTGATGAATGCATATGAAGCTCTGGGAAGAGTTGTGGGTGAAGCAGTTGAGGAAGACCTGGTAAATAGAATATTTAGTAAATTCTGTATGGGCAAGTAAAAGAAAGGACGAGAGTGAATAATAATGGCTAGTTTATTGGAAGAAAAGTATGATGTCGTTATAGTTGGTGCAGGTCATGCTGGCTGTGAAGCAGCATTAGCTTCTGCCAGATTAGGTCTTAACACTATAATGTTTACGGTAAGTGTTGATAGTATTGCACTTATGCCTTGTAATCCAAACATTGGTGGAAGCTCAAAGGGACATTTGGTTCGAGAAATTGATGCTCTTGGCGGTGAAATGGGTAAAAATATTGATAAAACCTTTATTCAGTCTAAGATGCTGAACAAGTCCAAGGGACCAGCCGTTCATTCCTTAAGAGCCCAGGCTGATAAAAAGGATTATACACAGTCCATGCGTGAAACCCTTGAAAATACTGAAAATCTTACAATTAGACAGGCAGAAGTGTCTGATATTCTGGTTGAAGATAATAAGATAACAGGCGTAAAAACATATTCAGGAGCAACTTATTATGCTAAGGCTGTTGTTTTGTGTACAGGTACTTATCTTAAGGCAAGATGTATCTATGGTGATGTAAGTAATCCTACAGGACCAAATGGTCTACAGGCAGCTAACCATCTGACAGATTCATTGAAGTCTCTTGGCATTGAAATGTATAGATTTAAAACAGGTACACCTGCCAGAGTTGACAAGAGAAGTATTGATTTCTCTAAAATGGAGGAGCAGAAGGGTGATGAGAGAGTTGTTCCATTTTCCTTTGAAACGGACCCTGAATCAGTTCAAAAGGAACAGGTTTCATGCTGGCTTACGTATACAAACTCCGAAACTCATAAGATTATCAGAGATAATATTGACAGGAGTCCACTATTTTCAGGTATGATAGAGGGTACCGGTCCCAGATATTGTCCTTCAATCGAGGATAAGGTAGTTAAATTTGCTGACAAGGACAGACATCAGGTATTTATTGAGCCTGAAGGCTTATATACAAATGAAATGTATCTTGGTGGCATGTCAAGTTCATTACCAGAGGACGTTCAGTATGCAATGTACAGAACTGTTCCAGGCCTTGAAAATGTAAAGATAGTAAGAAATGCATACGCTATTGAATATGATTGCATCAATCCAAGACAGCTTAATCCAACACTTGAGTTTAAGGCAATAAAGGGACTTTTTAGTGGGGGACAGTTTAATGGAAGCTCAGGATATGAAGAAGCTGCAGCGCAGGGATTAATTGCTGGAATAAATGCAGCATTATCAGTTTTAGGTAAGGAGCAGATTATAATTGACCGTTCTCAGGGATATATAGGAGTATTAATAGATGACCTTGTAACTAAGGAGACTCATGAGCCATACAGAATGATGACATCCCGCGCAGAGTACAGACTTATTCTTCGTCAGGATAATGCGGACCTTCGTCTTTCTGAAATTGGATATAAGGCAGGCTTGTTGTCAAAAGCAAGATATGATTATGTGGTGAAGAAAAAGGAATTGATTGCAAAAGAGATAGAAAGACTTGAAAATTCACCTGTTGGCGCCAATAAGACTATTCAGGAATTTCTTGAAAAGCATGGAAGTACAAGTCTAAAAACAGGAAGTAATCTTGCTGAGCTTATTAGAAGACCGGAGCTTTCATATGAAGATATTGCTGAGATTGATCCTGAAAGAGAAGAATTGCCGGCTGATGTAATAGAGCAGATTAATATTGAAATTAAATATGAAGGATATATCGAAAGACAGCAGCGACAGGTTGAGCAGTTTGCAAAGCTTGAAAGAAGAAAGCTTCCTGAAGACTTTGATTACAGTCAGGTTAGTGGTTTAAGACGTGAGGCAATACAGAAGCTTAATCTTTATAAGCCTGTGTCCATTGGACAGGCTTCAAGAATATCAGGCGTTTCACCGGCAGATATATCTGTTTTGTTAGTATATTTGAAAAAATAGTTGTATAATAATGGAGGATAATTAGTTTGAATTCCTGTTATGAAAAGGGTTTAGAGATATTTAAATCCGGTTTAAAAGAGCTTAATATTGAACTTAATGATAGACAGCTTCAGCAATTTATTCAGTATTATGAATATCTTGTTGAGAAGAATAAAGTTATGAATCTTACGGCAATTACAGAGTTTGAGGAAGTAATTGTTAAGCATTTTTTGGATAGCCTGTCTTTGGTAAAGGCTATTGATTTATCGAAATACTCTGATAAAGTAAAACTTATAGATATTGGCACAGGGGCTGGTTTTCCGGGAATTCCTTTAAAGATTGTCTATCCGCAGGTTAACATAATTCTGTTGGATTCCTTGAATAAAAGAATAAATTTCTTAAATGAAGTAATTGAAATGCTTGAATTAACTGGAATTTCAGCTGTTCACGGAAGAAGTGAGGAGTTGGGAAATACACCTTTGTACAGAGAACAGTTTGATATCTGCGTGTCCAGAGCTGTTGCAAATATGGCTGTTTTATCTGAATTCTGCATACCTTTTGTTAAGGTTGGTGGACAGTTTATATCTTATAAGGCAGGAGATTCTGAAGAAGAAATAAAGGATGGAGAGTTCGCAGTGAAGCTCTTGGGCGGACAAATAAAAGAAGAGATACTTTTTACCATTCCAAATTCTGACATCAGCAGAAAATTTGTTGTTATTAATAAAATTAAAAACACTGGCAAAAAGTATCCTCGTAAAGCAGGAACACCTGCAAAAAGTCCAATTAAGCGCGCTTAAATAAATTCTTTAATAGCATTTAATGTGGATTCCACATTTTCAATATGTGGATAAGTATTAGATTTTGAAATAATCTTTGTGGAAATCTTTGGGTTATGCAATTTATAACAGCTGAAAATATTATCTTTATCAGCATTAGATTCTCCACAAAGTATCATTATCTTATCATCAGTTGCCTTAACAGCATTCTTGATACTTATATCGGTAAGATTTTTTTCCATACTTGCAAATAAATATTTTGATTTGGAAGAATTATAATGTGAATTTATATAACTATGGTTCTCATAGTATTCTCTATCTTCCGGGTCAACAAATTTATTTTCAGTATTTTTCTTAGAGTTTTCCTTATTGAAATAATAGTTAAATACTGTAGTTCCAAGAACAGGAATACCCATAAGATATTCATAAATCTTCTTGCTTTCAATAACATTTGGGTTATCAAGTAATGAAGTTGAAGGACTTATGAAAATCATTTTATTGATATTATCCTTTTTATTGAGGTGTGACATGGCGGCAATAGCGCTACCATTACCTGAAGAAATAATATCAACACTTTCACATACAACTTCCTCAATGAAGTCACTTATAAGTTGAACATATAAATAGTTTGTATATGTTATATATGGCTTGTCAGATAATCCGCAACCAAGTAAATCTATCATATAAACTGTGTGATTATCAGATAAACCTTCATAAAGTCTGTCCCATTCCATATTTGAGGAACCGCAGCTTAACTCGTGTATGAGTAGTAAAGGCTTACCTGTACCACATTTTTTATAGGAAATAGAACCATACTTCCATTCATATAAAAGACGTTCTACATCCGGTTTTTTATCAGTAATAATATTAGTATTTTTATTATTTTCATTATTAATAAAATAGTTAACTGCTGCAAGAGAACCTGTAACAGATGCTAAGAATAAAACCTTTTTAAATAAACTTGACTTTGCCATATAAAATCCATCCTTTCAGTAATTATATATACAGTATAATCCTTTTTTACTAATTTTAAAAGTATTATTTATATGTTATTGTATTTATGATATAATCTTTATATTAGCATAGGGGCCAAGGCCTAAAATATGAGGTAGACAATATGACAATGGTAGAAAAATATTTATATAAAAGAATAGATTCATTATCGGAAGAAAAAGTAATCCTTATAACAAAGATTAATAAGATTACAATAGAACTGGAAGAGGTTGAAGGTATGATTGATGAAATATCCGGTGAACTGGATACAGCATTTGAGATGTTTTCACCAAAGCCAAAGAAAAATGATTTCAATAGGAAAGAAATCGACAGGTTAATGAAGAGAAAGGAAGAACTTACTTCATTGCGCGATGAGTTTGTAAAACAGTGTATGGCTGTTGAAGAGGATATAGCAGAGATTCGAGAAGCATTAGGTGAAGAATTTGATGAAGATTTGTTATATGATTTAAATGATGATAATAAAAATACTGAAGATATATCCTGTGCATTGAAGGTAATTGATGAACAGGAAAAGGAAAAGCAGGAGATTGCAACTCGAATTAACGATTCAACTATTTCAATAATCAATAATATGATATACAAATGTGATATGTGTACAAAAATTATTGATGTTGATTCCACAAGAGCAAAGCTTGAACTTGAGATTCTTACTAAAGAGTTGAAAGAGATGCAGGATAATATTAAAAATATAGTGTATAGGTTGAAACCGGCAGATTATACAGAAGTTAATCTTAAGACTGCATTGGAAAGAATGGTCAATCTTTTAAAGCTTAAAACTGAAATGACTGTTAATTTTAGCATTACAGGAACACAACATAGATTATTACCTGTTGTTGAAATGACATGCATTAGAATTATTCAGGAAGCAACGGATAATAGTTTGAACTATTCCGAAGGGAAAAATCTTAACATAAATCTTATCTATGAAGATGAAATGTTGAGAATAGAAATTAAGGATGATGGTAAAGGTATTAATTTTGACAATGCCATAGGTGATAATGGTGACATTAATACATTAGGATTATCCATAATGAGAGAAAGAGCGTATCTTTTAGGTGGTAGCGTTCAGATATTATCTGATACAAAGGGAACAAATATTATTGTGTATATACCTTATGGTGAGTAGCATAAAAAAATGTATTAAAGGAGAGAGATTTTCTCTCTCCGGAATAGGAGGAGTTTATTAAGATATTATATATAAATAAAAAATGCAAAAGTGAGGATGTTTATAACAACCTTCTTAATAATAATTTCGATATGATTCTTATTGAAAATGACGATTCAATAAAATCTTATAATTATGTAGATAACATAGATTATAATTTTGATTTAAAATTATCCCAGAGAGAAAAACAAATTCTTAGACTTTTAGTTTTAGGTTTATCCAATAAAGAAATTTCCAAAAACTTAGGTATCAGTGTAAATACTGTGAAAAATCATTTGAATAATATATTTAAAAAGCTCGGCGTTAATGGTAGAACTCAAGCAGCAATTTCAACTATGAAAAATAAAAAACTAAAAAATGTTTCACGTGAAACATCTGATAGAATTATTTGTAAATCTAATAAATAAATATAGATTTTAATTATCGCATGTGCTAAAATTGTCTTAAGGAAAAATGTTTCACGTGAAACATTAAAATAAATTTAATATGGAAAGGATTACTATGGGAAGAATTATCGCAATTGCTAATCAAAAGGGCGGTGTAGGTAAAACTACAACTTCTACAAATTTGTCCGCATGTTTAGCTGAAAAAGGAAAAAAAGTTTTATTAGTTGATATTGATCCACAGGGAAATGCCAGTAGTGGTGTAGGAATAAACAAGAATGAGTTAGAAAACACGGTATATGAGATGATTATTGGAGAATGCACATTAAAGGATTGCATGCTTGAAAATGTATTAGAAAATCTTAGTGTATTACCTTCTAACGTTAATCTGGCTGGAGCTGAGATTGATTTGATCGGTGTTGATGAAAGAGAGTTTATATTAAAAAAATGTATTGAGGAAGTAAAGGACAATTATGATTTTATTATAATTGATTGTCCGCCATCATTGAACATGCTTACGGTAAATGCTATGACAACTGCTGATTCAGTGTTGGTGCCAATTCAGTGTGAATACTATGCATTGGAAGGTTTATCTCAATTAATACATACAATTAATCTTGTAAAAGAAAGATTGAATCCTGACCTTCAGATGGAAGGAGTGGTATTTACAATGTTTGATGCTCGTACAAATCTGTCTTTAGAGGTTGTGGAAAATGTAAAGGATAATTTGAAGCAGAATGTATATAAGACGATTATTCCTAGAAATGTAAAGCTTGCTGAAGCTCCAAGTTATGGATTACCTATTAATTTATACGATACAAGATCTGCCGGGGCAGAAAGCTACAGACTTTTAGCAGAAGAAGTAATTGAGTACAGCTTAGAGGATTAGAGAGGAAAAAAAGATGGCAGTAAAAAAGAAAAGTGGTTTAGGAAAAGGCTTAGATACAATGATTCCTGTTGGTAAAATCGAAAAACCAAAGGAAAAGGTTGTAGAAAAGGTGGTTGAGAAGGTCGTAGAGAAAAAAGTTGAAACTTTGATTAGAGTAGCAGATATTGAGCCAAATAGAGAACAGCCTAGAAAGAATTTTAATGAGGATGCATTGCAGGAATTAGCTGATTCTATCAAGCTTCATGGTGTTATTCAACCTTTGATTTTGCAAAAGAAGGATGGTTATTATTCAATCATAGCAGGTGAAAGACGCTGGAGAGCGGCTAAGCTTGCCGGATTAAAGGAAGTTCCGGCTGTTATCAAGGATTATACTGATAGAGAGGTTATGGAAATCGCTTTAATCGAAAATATTCAGAGAGAGGATTTGAATCCAATTGAAGAAGCATTTGCGTATAAGAGATTGATAAAAGAGCATAATCTTAAACAGGATGAAGTTGCTGAAAGAGTAAGTAAGAGTCGTGTTGCAATAACAAATTCAATGAGATTATTGAAGCTTAGTGAAACTGTTCAGCAGATGGTTATTGATGAAAAGCTTTCAAGCGGTCACGCCAGGGCTCTTTTAGCCATAGAAGATGAAAAATTGCAGATAGCAACAGCGGAAAAGGTATTTGATGATAATCTTAGCGTAAGAGAAACAGAAAAGCTTATCAAAGAATTGCGTAATCCAAAGGAAGTGAAGCCTAAAGAAGTATATAAGGATGAGTTTGTATATACTGATTTAAAGGAAAAGTTTGCTTCTATATTTGGAACAAAGGTTGAAATTAAGCGCAAGACAAAGGATAAGGGAAAAATAGAGATATCATATTCATCTAATGATGAGCTGGATAGAATTATGAATATGGTGAATAAGCTTAAGAAGTAGAGGATGAGAAAGGAAGTTGATTATGACAAGTAAGCTTTTTGAGAAGATGGGTATCAATGGAATGGATCTGGGAATAGTATTAATTGTGATGCTGATTCTTATAATAGTAGCATTTGTTATGCTTGTATTAAGTAATAAGAAGATAAAGGCTTTGGAAGAAAAATATGAAAGCTTTATGAAGGGTAAGGATGCAAAGAGTCTTGAGGATACTATTTTAAAGAGATTCAAGCAAATAGATGCTCTTGTTTCTGAAAATGAAAAGAAGACAACACAGCTTGAGGAAATTAATGAAATATTGACAACAACATTTCAGAAAAAGGGTGTTGTCAAGTATGATGCATTTCATGAAATGGGCGGAAAGTTAAGCTTTGCATTGGTTATGCTTGATAAGGAAGATAATGGTTTTGTGATAAATTCAATGCATAGCAGAGAAGGCTGTTATACTTATATTAAAGAGATAATTGGTGGAGAGTCATATATTCCACTTGGAACAGAGGAAAAAGAGGCATTGGATAAGGCATTAGGTAAGGATTTAGAAATAAAGTAAGGTGCTTTGGATGAAGGATAGGTTTAGAGAGAGTAAATATGGATATTATGCGGTGGTAACACTGATAGTAGTATTAATAGTAAATGTATTTCTTGTGGGATATTTATTCGTTGTAAAAAGCGATTACAGTATGCTTGTTATTGTGATGCTTTCAGTAATTAACTGCGTATTAATGCTGTTAGCTACATTTCTTTTAAATAATAAAAAAGAGGAACATAGTGAGAAAATTGAAGAGCTGGCTTATAAGGATTTTGAGACAAATATCTACAATTTGAACTATTTAAATGATAACTATAAAAGCATTGTGAAGCGTATGGGAATAGGCAACTGTGCATATTTTACAATAGATATTGATAATTTCAAGTATGTTAATAACCTTATGGGATATGAGGCCGGTAATGATATACTTTCCATAATATCTGAGGTAATGAAGGAAAATTCAAAAGAAAAAGAATTAGTTATCAGAGTAGGTGGAGACATCTTCGGTATGATTATTGCAGAAAGTAGTCAGGATGCCATTATATGCAGAATTGAGGAAATATATGAAGGAATTAATAAAAGGATATCGGCCCTTTACACACAAAGAGCGAATATCAATTTCTCATGTGGTGTATGTATAATAGAGGATGGCGCTTCAACTGTAAAGCAGGTGGTTGATAAGTCTAATTTCGCCAGAAAATCCGCAAAGAATTCATATAGCGAAAGTATTATTTTCTTCGATGAAAAGATGCAGGAAACTATTAAGAATCGTATGGAAATTGAAGAGGATATGGAGTCAGCCCTTGTTAAAAAGGAGTTTTTGATTTATCTTCAGCCAAAGGTAAATATGATAACCGGTAAGCTATATGGTGCAGAAGCCTTGGTAAGATGGCAGCATAAAACAAAAGGGTTTATGATGCCTGGAGTTTTTCTTCCTGTTTTCGAGGAAAATGGCTTTATTCTCACATTGGATTATTATGTATTTGAAGAGGTGTGTAGATTAAAGAGAAAATGGTACGATATGGGTAAGAATTTCCCAATTGTATCAGTAAATATGTCAAGACTACATATATATGATAAGAATTTTATCTATAATCTTTTGGAAATTGCAAAGAAGTACGATATTGAACCACAGGAGTTGGAGATAGAGGTTACGGAAAATGCATTTTTTGAGGATTCACAGATGCTTTTGGCCTTTACAGACGACTTGAAGAGAGTTGGATTTAAGGTGTCCATTGATGATTTTGGCTCAGGTTTTTCTTCACTAAATATGTTGAAGGATATTAATGCTGATGTGTTAAAAATCGATAGAAACTTCCTTATCAGTATGGATAAAAATGATGGTAAGGGAAAGAAAATTCTTAAAAATGTTATTGCAATGGCAAGAGATTTGAAAATTGACATTGTTACTGAAGGTGTTGAAAATATAGGACAGATTGAGGTTCTTACAAACTATGGATGTGAAATTGCTCAAGGCTTTTATTATGCCAAGCCTATGTCCGTGGAAGAATATGAAATATTTGCGGGAGTTCATGGAGAATTCGTGGAAACAGCGTGTTTGTATAGATTCGATGGCGATTTTCGTGATGAATATGATGGTGAGGATGCTAAGGTTGTTGGTAGTGGCTTTGAATTCCGAGAAGGCATTATAAAGGGCACAAAGGCTTTGTTTATGCCGGGAGGAAAGGTAAGCGAAAATTATATTCAGATACCGGCAAAGTACCTTAAGGAAGAAAGCTTTACTATTTCAGTATGGATGAATACCGGTGAGGTGTTCTCCCAGTGGTCGTCATTGATATATGGCGAATACGAAACAGGCTTTATGTCATTTATGCCGGTTGCATGGAACGGTTCCATGTCATTTAGAATAATGGATGCAACATATACAGAAGGTTGGCATGATACTCATTATCCGGCAATTATCAAGAAAAACCAGTGGTATAATATTGTTCTTACATACAATGCAAAGCTGGAGGTTACAAGATTGTATGTAAATGGTGATGCCGTAGGATACAGAGGTCATGTTCCACCACTTAGAGGTATAAAGAGCATTTATCTTGGTGGAGATATTTATCAGCAGTCAATGTCCTGTCTTGTATGTAATCTTATGATTTCGGATCAGGTTAAGACAAGTAGTGAAATTAGACAGAATTACAATGATATGGTTGATGTAATGTAATAACAAAAAGTTCTCCGCAGGATGCGCACCTCGCGGAGAGGAGAATAATTGCGTTGCAATTCCGCTCGGGCGCGAAGAGTTTGCGAAGCAAACTCTATTTTAATAGAGTTAAGCCTCAATAGTTTCCTTAATCAGGTTTACAATGGTTGTAACAGCATCTGTCATAGATGAATTATTAATAGCTTCAATGTATTTATCCCTGTTATTATATACGTCGTCAATAGCTTCAATTAATGTCTGAGTAGACAGGGTTTCTTCCGGCAATACCTTGCTAAAGCCCTGATTTTCAAAGGAATTTGCATTAAGTATCTGGTCTCCGCGACTTGCGCTGGCAGGAAGCGGAATAAGTATACTTGGTTTCTTCAATGCCTGAATCTCACAGATGGCATTGGCGCCGGCTCTTGAGATAACAAGGTCGGACATTGCAAATATATCCTTCATTTCATCCTTAATATATTCAAACTGCACATATCCATCCATATTATTCAATGTGGAATCAGTCTTTCCCTTTCCACAAAGATGAACAATCTGGTACTTTGGAAGAAGGCTAAACAAAGCTTCACGCACAGCCTTGTTGATAGCTTCTGAACCAAGACTTCCACCAGTAACCATAATAACAGGCTTGTTGGCGGTAAAACTGCATAAATCAAGACCTGCCAATTTGTTTCCTGTCATCAATTCCTTACGAATAGGTGAGCCTGTGAGCAGGGATTTATTTTCGGGAAGGTGTTGTGCTGTTTCAGGGAAATTATGGCAAACCATCTTAGCATAAGGAATAGATATCTTGTTTGCTAATCCGGGAGTCATATCCGATTCATGAATAATGATTGGTACCTTATACTTCTTAGCAGCCAGAACAACTGGAACACTGACAAAGCCTCCCTTTGAGAAGAGCACGTCAGGTTGATATTCCTTAACGATTTGCTTTGCTTCGGCGTAGCCCTTTACAACTCTAAATGGGTCGGTAAGGTTCTTCATAGAAAGATAACGGCGCAGCTTTCCGCTGGAAATACCCTTATAAGGAACGCCTATATCTTCAATGAGCTTTTTTTCAATACCATCATATGAGCCAACGTAAAGTATGTCGTAGCCTAATTTCTTAAGCTCTGGAATTAATGCCATATTCGGTGTAACATGTCCGGCAGTACCACCACCGGTTAATAATACTTTTTTTGTATCCATAAGAAATATCCTCACTTAAATTACATTGATTTACTTAATAATTCACACAATTCCTTTGCAGCCTCAGCATCGATAGGTGCCGGGTCATTAAATGATAATTCAAATGTATCATCATCATATCTTGGAATTATGTGAAGATGGAAATGAAATACAGTCTGACCGGCAACAGCCTCGTTGTTCTGCAAAATGTTAAGGCCTGTGCAACCAAGAGTAGCTTTCATAACATTTGCCACCTTTTTAGCAACAACCAATATATGAGATGCATACTTTTCATCCAAATCGTAAAGATTTCTGTAGTGTTCCTTTGGAAGAACCAAAGCGTGTCCCTTTGTTACAGGACTTGCATCAAGAATTACTCTCACTAAATCGTCCTCGTAAATAGTGTTTGTAGGGAAAATACCATTTGCTAATTTACAAAAAATACAGTTATCATCATGCATAATTTTATCCTCACTTTATTATATGATTTATTATAGCTTAAAATATATCTAAGGACATTTTACCAAAAAAAAACAGAATAGTCTATGTCGAAAATTGTCGAGGTAATATGTTTGAACATAAATAATTTTAATGATAAAATTATGTCGATAAATACTAAGGGGGTATAAAAAAATGGATAGTATAGAAGTGTTAGATTATAATCAGGAATATAAGGATATGAAGCTGGTGTTAAGAGGCATAGCTCACGAGATGGGCAATGCATTAACGGTGATGGGATATTCCATGAAATCATTGGGGAAAATGGACAGTGTCAAGGATAATGAGCACTGGTGTGATTTAAACTCTGATTTTGATTATATTTGCAGATTATATAAGAATTTGTCAGCATACAATAACAGCCATGATTTGCGAATGGAGGAGGTAAATCTGGACAAGCTGCTGGCATCGCTGGTATCTTCAGTAGGTGATGAGTACATAGATGAAGCTGTGAGAATTATGTATGAAGGTGTTGAGGATGCATACGTTATGGGCGACGGGGTTAAGCTTAGACAAGTGTTTATAAACATTATCAAGAATGCCTATGAAGCTGTTAGAATGGGTGGCTTAGAGAGAAATATAGCTATAACCCTGAGTGACAGGGGCGTTGAATATGAGGTAAAGATAAAAGATAGTGGTTGCGGAATTGAAGCAGATAAATTAAACAAAATATTTGAGCCTATGTACTCAGACAAGGAAAATGGAACAGGCCTGGGACTTCCGGTTTGCAGGAATATTGTAGAAAGTCATAAAGGAAGAATAAGTGTAGCTTCAAAGCCGGGAGTGGGAACGGAGTTTACTATTGAATTAAAAAAAAGTAATGTATAAAAAAGTCCCTGCCATAGGCAGGGCTTTTGGATTCGTTGTTAAATTTAATTAAATGGGAAAAGCAAATCTAACATTCTAAGAGTCTTAAAATTGCCCTTTGCTGTCATTTCACCGGTCATAAATGCCTTTTGGAAGCTTAATCGTCCCTGTACAATATCATTCATTGTGTCGTAGGACAGCTTTGCAAGAACATCCGTGTTGGTTTGCTTTTCGTACTTACAATGCAGATTATCGTTTTCTACCTTTACGTGAAGAGATTTGTTTTTATCTTCAATTATGAAAAGATAAGAAGCAGAGAAGTTTTCCTGAGGTGTGAATATGGATGTAAATGATTTTACAAATTCAAGTTCAACATTCTCGCCTGCATCACTGAGCTTGTCCTTAAAGAATGAGGCAAGCTGCTCGATATCCTCCTTCTGCTGCTTTACATAAATGTCGTCAGACACATACTTTGAAAGCTGCTCGCTCTCCTGTGGTGTCAGGCTTAAGGACTCCTTAATAAGGTTATTCTTAATAGCCAGCGAGCTTGAAGGAAGGGGTTTAATCTTCTGAGATATTGTTCTATAAATATTCTCGGATCTCTTTTCTATAAAGTTTGCATAAGATTTATTGTGTTCAAAGTCAATGGCATCTTCCACATAAGCAGTAATTCCTGAACAGGTCATACCACCAAGGAGCTCCCACGAATTCACAAGATGCTGGAAAGCTTCTTTTTCTCCATATGTTGTAGAAATAATAACTGGTGCCATAAATATTGAGCTAATCTTTTCCTTATCGCCATATAACCAGCATGAATCAAGGAAGCTTTGCATATATCCGCCGATACCCATCCACTCGACACTACATGCCAAAATAATACCATCGGCATCCTTAAGAGTCTGAGGCAGGGTTGTAATATTATTCTTTTCCTCATAAAGATTGTACTTTGTCACATGTACTCTAAGCTCTTCAAGAACTTCTTCAATTTTTTTCAATACGTATAAGGTAGGGTCTTCAATAATACCTCTTCCGCCATAATAAACATTTATATTCAACGCTTTAGTCTCCCATTCATAATCTATAATATTAATATTTTAATATACTTTTGTCACACTTGCAATATATAAAAGAAATAATAATTCCAATAATCAAACCGGAAAGGTGCGCAACATTATCTATATTTTCACCTGTAAAGCAGCTTGAAAAAATAAGTAGAGTGATTAAAGCAATTCTATATATAGAAATTGGTATTCCCAAGCTTTTATTTCGCAAAAGTGTAATAAGCAGATATGCGCCATATATTCCAAATATTGCTCCCGATGCACCTACAGATATGACTAACACTCCTGTTTGAGATGACTCATACATATGATACAGTGCCGATGCAAGGCTGGATAAAAGTCCTGATACCAAATACAGGATGGAAAAGTGAATGTGTCCAAGCTTGTGTTCTGTTTCGTTACCTACAATGGCTAAAGTAATCATATTGTTAATCAGATGGTCTGCGCCTGAATGTATAAACATACAGGTAAATAGCCTATATACTTCATGGGAAAAGAATACGGCTGACCAGTTATTAGCACCCAACTCAGTATAATAATAAGGATTACCACTGAGTATATACATAAATATATATACGGCAACATTGGCTATGATTAAGCCGATGGATATAAAAGGATACTGAACCCGCTTTGCAGGCTGCTTAACCTTCAGTGATTCTTCTATATCAGACTTCAGGTTGATGAAATCATCAGGCTGATTTTCGTAGATAAGCAGTCGCTGATTTTCAATATCTACAAGCCACATTTTTAAGCCACAGTCCAGCAAGCCTTTATAATATGGCAGATTTTTAGTGTATATTATGAATAGAATCTCAACATTTTTCGCCCCCCGCAAAAGAAACTTACGCTCCAATTCATCCTTAAGAGTAAGCAATGAACCTGCTTCATAATAATATCTTTTTGTAGTGTCAACTAAAGTAATAATATGAACACTATCATCATCTTTATCATTTTTACAATAAAAATTTATCTCCTCATGGTTGCAGGTAAGTCTTTGAAATTGTTTGTTTTCCAGCATTATAGCTGTTTGATGCCAATACATATAATAGTCCCTTTCAAATACAAGTAATCATATAATAACATATGAATATTTATATTGTAAACTATTGAAAAATATAAGTCAAATCTGCAAATGTAATTCTGTCACCAATAGTGAGCTCTGTCAGGGTATATGCTGATATTGTGGCATCGTTGACGCGGGTTCCGTTTGAAGAATTTAAGTCCTCTATAAAATATTTTCCCTGTTCCTTTAATATTCTGGCATGGGAACGGCTCACCGCCGGATGATTTATGACAAGGCTGCAATCATCCTTTTTTCCTACAGTAAATGGATAGCTGCTTATCTCTGCTTCCTGTGAGAAATCCAATCCGCTGTAAATCAGATGCCGGTTTTGCAACATTGGATTTACCGATAGTAGAACAGTTTCGTTATTATCCAAAGCTTCATTTGTAGAAGCATCTAAAATGCTTATGTCGGTGTTTATTCTTATAATATCCCGTTGCACAGGTTCCTCGAGCTTGTCATAAATTCGGTGAAGCGGTGCCTCGCGGATAATATTTGATGCATAAAATATGCAAAAAACAATGACAGCAATGAGGATTATGAAAAACAATTCTGTTGAATAAAAGGACATTAGTTTAAAAATAATATTTGCAATTAGTATAATTAGTGCACCTGAAAATATTGATATGTTTTTTATAAGAAAAACTGAATCGTAGGTATAGTTTTCCTTAAGCAGAACATCAGGCTCCTTAAGTATGTTTGTTTCGGCATTTTCAGTGATTTCAGCAGCAGGCTCCGGTGGGGCTGGCGTTATTCTGACAGCATCAGCATAACTGTTCTTTTCAATAATTGAAAGTAATGATTTTAGGTTAAAATCCTCGTTTTGTGTCTCCTGCCAAAGCCCATAGGAAATCAAAACAGTCTTTTCATCATCATGGTCAGCTATGGATAAAAGATAAGCTATAAATTCCTTTAGGGCAGCATAAAAGTCATCTGTATGATTGGGACAGTAACAAAAGCTGAAGGAAGCAAGGTCTTTATTGAAAAAAATACATTGTGGTATAAGTACCAGATGGTCGTAATCCAAAAGGTATTTATTCAGGTTCAAAAGAGTGTTATGTAAATCCTTAAAAAAGCTTACAATATCTTTTCTGGTTATTTTGCAATCATAAAAATGTGAGTAAAAGGATTGCTTGGAGGTAATATCATAGTAGAAGGAAGGAATATTGTCCTCCATAAACAGCTCCATATGAAGCAGACCATCTATGGAATTGCGCTTCAGCATTTCTATTTTATAGCTTTCTGAAATCAGGGGTGCATCAAACTGATCCAGTACAAGATAATTTTTATTATACATTTTTTTATATGAGTAGTTCATAGTTGCCTCCATAATTATTCTTCTGTTATATTTTCAATTAGCTCTGCCGCCACTGAACATTTTCTCAGTAAATCACATTTGTCGAAATATGAACAACTGACAGTGCTATTATATTCAGTAGTTTCAATGCTTATCTCTTTATGGTTCATTTCCAAAGTTACAGCATTGTTTGTAAGAGAAAAATTGTTGATGTAATTTTTAAGAGGAGTAACATCCTCAGAAATGTCGTTGGCGTAATCCTCCGAATTAGGTCCGTTACAGACAAGGTATTTGTAAGCTGAAGCCTTATACAGAACCATGTCGTGCAAGCTGAAGGACAAAAAGATTATCATAACCATTATCATTAGTGTAAATGGAAAAATATAAGCTAGTTCAATGGTTTTCATAAATGCCTCCTTTTATATTAGTGATAGAAGTAAATAGCTTAACAGTATGAAAGGAACAAAGGGAATAGCCTGTTTTTTGTTTCGATTTTTTACAAACAAAATTACACCTGCCAAAGAGGCGAAAAACAGTGAAAAAAGTATTATGGATATAAGCTCTGTAATACTTAAAAGTAAACCTAAGGTTAGTATTAAAATGCTGTCACCAAGCCCTAATGAATGGTTGGATATAATGCTTATAATAAGCATAAATATACCGGGAATGAATGCTAAAATATTAAACTCAATCTCAGGCAAAAGCAATGTGAGAATAATTGATATAGCACTAAAAATAAGCATTAACCACAGTGGCAGTTTTTTTGAACAAATGTCATATATGGCAGCAGTAGCCATATATACAAGTATAAGTAAAGCTCTCATTAGTAACCTCCTAATATGAGTATGCCACACAACGGTTGCACGGAGAATAAAGCTCCTTGGCATCCTCGTAATTCATCCTTGTCAAGAAACGTTGAAGAGAAGGGCAGGTTTCGGAATTATGATAAACGTCATACTCGACAGTTACATATACATACGATACTCCATTTAGCTGCGGACTGCTGAACAGATTGGAGTTTTGCTTGCAGAATGAGCATAATTGTATGCTTGGATACTCCTTTTTTAACTGAGCCTCATTCTTTAACTCTGTGAATCTTTGGAGGTATGAGCATAGTCTGTTTTTGTGAAAAACATCCCCATTTTGCGCAACATACACGTAGTAATTGCCAAGTATCAGATTAGTTTTTAACGCTTTTCCGTTAAAAGCCTTAAAATAGCAGCGGTGGCGTAATTTGAAGGTAAAAACATCCTCAGGGATAAAAGGCATTCGAACCTTGTAGGAAAGCTTTATGTCAAGAGGATAGTCGGTATTTGTGACATCAGAGCCCAAAAAGCTTAAACCATCGGAGCCATTTACAATTAAGGAATTATCTGCAAATTCCCTGATGTCATCGGTGATAAAAAGACTGCTTATGGCAATGGTTCCGGCAGTATCTATTACAACCTTTTCAAGTAAGGAATTCTCATCGTCATTTAGATTGACGTTTGCACTTGTTGTAACACAGGTTGAAGAACTGATGATTTTAGCAGTGTTTTCAAGCTGTATCTGCATAGTTGTCTGAATGTATATAAGGTTAAAAAAATACAATATTGTCACCATGGCAAATACAAATAAGGGTAAAACAAATGCTGCTTCCACAGTTATGCTACCGCCAGGGTTGGCAGATAAAAATGTCCTTTTTGCTTTGTTTAACGGAGAAACAAATTTCATGAAATATGTAGGGGAATAATATTTTCGACAATTTGTTTTTCTTTTTGATTTTATCTTAGTCTTATGCCTTATTGATTGGAGAGACAATTTAATAGATTTGGTGTAACCTATTTTTGATTTTTTGCAACATCGATTTATTAATACAAAGAAAAAGGACATATTTATCTACCCTCCTTAGCGGTAATAGTAATTGTGTGTAAATGTGTAGGTTGGCGCAAAGTACGTGTTATGATAAAAGTTTACTGTTGAAAAAATGTCGCTGGATTTGTAGGTAAAATCGCATGATGCGCCAATAATACAATTTGTAATTGAAAAGGTGTCGTTTATATTAGTTACAAAATCAAGCTGAATCAAATCAAGCGCTCTGATTGAAAGCGTATGTATATCCTTTGAGAAAAGAAGCATTTCCAAATAATTGTTGTAGCTTAGGCCGGGAGAGGTACGCAGGGCACCCTCTGTTTCATAATCAAATTCAAGCATATTCTCAATGGAAAGAGACCAGTCATCGGCAGTTTTGAGTAAGGGGATTTCTTCGCCTGCAAGCAAGTCCCGTACATCTATGACCGCTTCGGCCAATGACCATATACAGATTAAAAGACTCTGTATTATTATGGGCAGGGCCGGAATAAAAGCGGTGGTTTCTGCAATTGCGGAGAGTGTATTCATTTTCTCCTGGTCAGAAAGTATATGAATTACATTAAAACCGAACCTTAGTAGGACAAGCTCCTTGGCGGTATCCGTAAGATTAAATTCATCACTTCGATTGCCACAGAGAATATATTCAAGCTGATAATCAAGAGCAGATTCTTTTACAGGAGTAGTGTAGGATGAAAAATGTTCATTCAGATACTCGCAGAAAAGAAAGCTGTCTAATGGATTATAAGTAATGGTTTGATTCTCGGTGCCAATATTAATATAAGTGGAAGGAAAGCCTGCTCGGTCAATCATTTTATAAGATATATCCGAGGGGGATTCTACCAGATAATAAATGAGCATATCGTTAAAAACGTGCTGAAGACTTTTCAACGCATCCTGTGTGAAGGATTCGGATAAATCAATATCCGTCTCGTAATTTTCATCAACTATTTCCGTATTAGCTACTTCAACCATATCCACAAGGGGGCCTAAGTCCAAAGCCTCGAAAGTATCCGCTGACAGCTCACCGTTTGCAAGGTCTGTAAGCTTGGAGGGGTCATACTCAACGTCAGAGTCAGAAAGCAGATAGTCCGCAATATTAGTTATTTCACGATACTGCATATACGATAGAACCTGATGGATAAAGGTTTCACCATAATTGTCTGTGAAATTTGAGAAGTTGTTTATTTCAATGCTTTCAAAGGAGCTTTTTAAAAATGAACCTCCGTTTTCAAGGATGCTGTCACTTAAGTTAAGATTCTTTACTATGTATGAGCTCATATTGTTTTTAAAATCTTTATTGTCGCTTACAACGGCAAAGACATGATAATTCTCCCAAAGCTGCGTACAGTAGTTAGAAAATACTGAATCCATGCAGGTTGCAGTTACACCCTCTAAATATGCTGAAACAGCAATTCTTCGGGCACTCTCAAGGGTGCTGAATATAACACTTATAATTAGGGTAAGAGTAAGTGCAAGAAATATTGTAATACTGCCGTCATTTACTTTTTTTTCACAATAGTTCATAGCTAAAATTCATTAATCTGGTCTGTAATTTTATCGAAAATACTGTCAATTATAGATATTATATTTTCTCTGAAAATTACAATTAATCCAACCAATACTAAAAGTATCATAACCATTTCTATGGAACCGATACCATCCTGGTTTTCGCTGAATAAATAGATGTTTCTTTTTAAGCTGATAATAAAATTATTAATTAGTTTTTTCATTATAGACCTCCTAAAAAATGTTAATTAGTTAATGTTTACAGAATTTAATGCCGGTATCATAATAAGAATAAGTATGACAATGAATATCATCATCATAGGTAATAGAAGCTTCGTGCCGGCTTCACCGCTTTTCTTTATTACATATTGTTTTTCAGCCTCATAGGATTTGGATACCTCATCACGTAAAATCATTTCCAAATCGGCAGAGCCCTTCAATAGATTTCGGTAAAGAAGATTGCCGAATCTCAAAAAGCAAGGGGCCTTACAGCGTTTGCCAAACAGCTTGTATTCGTCAGCCTCGCTACAACCCTGCTGTATTCGATTCAAGGTATGCCTAAGATTGACATAGAGCATGTTTTCTGATTTAGGATAAAGCTTTTCATAATCGCTGCAAAGCTTCTCCAATGCGCCATTTATGGTCATTCCCGCGCTATATAAAAGTGTAAGTCTTGAGACCATATGAGGATACTCCATGGTAAGCTCATGAATGTATTTTTCTGTTGCCTTTTTTTCATCACGCAGATATGCAAAAATAAAAAGCGGAATAGTGAAAATGGCAATAATTAAAAACACACCCGGTGAGAAGGTATCATTAGGGAGGACATATAAATATTGGAATAGTTAATGTAGCGCTGACGTCATTTAGAGTAAGCTGGGCATACGCAAAGGTTGAACAGCCGTCTGCGGATACATTGTCATATATGATATTTCCGGAATTGTCCACCACATTATCCGGCTCAAAGGACCAGGATATGATAATATTTTCTTCTCCGTATTCAGTAATAAGATTAAGGGGCTTGTCGACGGACATATAGCTTTCATTTTCATCGAGAAACAAGCTTTCAATGTCTTCGCGGTAGCTCTCAAATATGGAAATGGTATCCTTTATTTTAATGTATTTTTCATCCTCAAGAGCCGATGAAGAAGTAGCGCCCGTAGAAGCATCTGTCTCATTGGAACTAATATCTAATGAAGGCTGGGTCTTTGAAAACTCTTCTTTGGATGCTTGCTTCGAAGCCGGGGTTGTAAAGGAATATATTAGTCCGAAAAAAATAATAATGGTAAATGAACATATGCCAAGTGATACGGACCTTAGTTTCGTGTACAGCTTTTCCTTTGATGAATCGTTCTTTTGCCCTTTTAAAAAGACAAAAGCAAGGTCGATTATAACCATGGAAAATCCGTATATAGGTTTTAGTGGAGCACTCTTTTTATCCAGAGAACAATATTCCTGGAATTTGTATTTTCTAAACGAAATGATAAGTGCTATGATGACGCAAATAATAAGTAAAAAAATGTATTTCAAACTATAACCTCCTGGTGAATTTTAGTATATTGTTAGCTATGACAAGGCTTGCAAAATAAATGGATAAGGCAATGGTCATAACAAGGATACCGAACACATTATGATATAAGGGTGTGAAAAAACCAGGCTGGGTAAAATCCACATATTTTATGATTAGCAAAGGAAATGCAGCCATAATATATAGTTCGTATCGTGATGAGGATACAGCAGTTGAAATCTGATTTTTTAAGCTTATTTCTTCACCGATTGCCTCAGAAGCGTTTTTTATAATATTTATCATGTCACCGCCGTTTTTCTTGACTATAGAAATAACCTCAGAAAAGCTGTGAATATCATTTAAACCACTTCTAATGGAAAAATTCTTAAGAATTTCCTCCAATGGAATATTAAGACGTAATTTACCCGTCATAATAAGAGCTTCCTTGTACATATAGCTTTTTTTGCCAAATAAAGTGTCCATTTCTGCAAGACTTTCGCTGATTGCATTTTCTAAAGCGTAACCGGAGGTTAAGGAGGTATTCAATGAGAATAACCATTCCTTAAACTCCAGTAATAGCTTCTCTTTTTGCCTGTTAATCAAACGCTCCTTTAGAAATTTATAGTAAAATTTCAGCAGAAAAAGCGAGAGGATAACAGGTATTAATGAATCATAAAACAGCAGGGAATATACAGCTGAAATACCCATAAAGACGCAAGTGTATAGTACTCCCTCAGTGAGATTGAAATTATATGTGGTATAATCTTTTTCTGTCATTTCGCCTCCTGTTTAAAGATTCAGTCTGACTCCTTTAAAGTCAGCCTTTCTAGTATTGATGAATTGATTTGAAGTTCTTGTAAGGACGGTAGTTTTATCTCTTACAAATATTGGATTAAGAATAATATCGTTACCGTCAAAATCGGCTACCTCGCTAATTTCAAGTACACGCCTGCTTTTGTCAGACATTCTTCCAAGATGTATGATTACATCAATGGCAGAGGCTATCTGACTGCGTATGGCAGGAATAGGCATATTTGCGCCCATTAAGACCATTGTTTCCAGTCGGGTTAGCATATCCTTTGCACTATTAGCATGGCCGGTGGACAGACTTCCGTCATGGCCTGTATTCATGGCCTGAAGCATTGAAAGAGCTTCAAAACCACGAACTTCACCTACAATGATTCTGTCAGGCCTCATTCTCAGAGCGCTTTTTATCAAGGCTTCAATTGTTATTTCGTTGTTGCCTTCGGTATTGGCCTTGCGTGCTTCGAGACGAATGAGATTTTTTATATTTTTTATTTGAAGCTCCGCAGAATCTTCAATGGTTATTATGCGCTCATCCTCCGGTATATAATTAGAAAGGAGATTTAAAAAGGTGGTTTTTCCAGAACCTGTACCTCCACTAATAAAAATGTTGTAGCCGGCAATAACCAGACTACGAAGAAAATTTGCCGCTTCATCTGTAATAGAGTCAATGGAAATAAGTTTATCCATGGTATAGGAAAAGTTAGGAAATTTTCTTATAGTTATAGCCGGACCATCAATAGATACAGGACTAAGAACAATATTTACTCTTGAACCATCAGGCAGGCGTGAGTCCGTGATAGGCGAAGCCTCATTCACGCGCCTGTTGGCAAGAGCCACCATATGCTGAATTGTATCAATCAGTTTTTCCGGATTTTCAAAGCTGCGGTTTGCATTTTCGATTCTGCCGTTGCGCTCAATGAAAATATTATTGTAGCCGTTCACCATTATCTCTGAAATGCTGTCATCATCAATTAATTCCTGTAGTACATCCAATCCGTAAATAGAGTTGTAAACCTGATGCTTTAGCTCGCTCACAGCCTCAAAAGGTATGTATTTTACGTGCTCGTGCTGATGCAGGGCTTCATCTATCAGTGTGTACACCTGAGCTTTGTCGGGATTTTCAGTAAGTACTATTTTGGATAAGACAGCTTCCCGTATGTCCTTAACTGAAGGAGTGTTCATAAGACACCTCCTTAAGCAGCCTTAGATAGTCTGATTTATCCTGAAGAATGGTGATTTGTGGAATGTTAATCCTTTTAAATAAGCTTTTATCCAGATTGGTTGTGTGGGATAAATATTCGAAAAATGATTCCACTTTTTTCATAGAAACATAATCAGTAAGCTGTGGCATATAAATAGTATCGCAAAGCTTAAAGAATTCTTCTGATGAAGGAAATGAATCTGAAATATCAAAAACAATATTTTTATATAGCCCTGATTCCGCGATGGCTTTTATCAGATTACACCAGGTTGTAATATCAGTAGTTTTTATGCGAGCAGGTGTAAGCGGTGGGCATATAAAGCTTAATTCATAAAATTTGTAAGTTAAGGATAACAATTTGTTTTTTAAACAATCAATATCCTCCTTGTAATAAAAGAGTAAATCAGAGATATCTCTAAATGTAGTGTCGTTAATAAATTCCTTGAGTATGGAAAAGGTGTCAAAGCTAATAAGCAGGGTTGGTTCAGTCTCTGAAAGTTTTGTACCGATGCTTATGGAAAGGCTTGTTTTTCCACATCTGTTAACAGGGGAGTAGACTCCAATTATCCGACATTGTTCATTTGAGACAGGGGTTGTTCTACCTGAATAAGAACCCGCCTGTTCCATGATTTTTCTAAGGAGAATATCAGCCGGCTGATACTTGGACAAGCATATATAATCCTCGCATGTATCCGAATCATCAACCGTAAGATAAAAAATATCACCAATATCTTTATCTTTTATAAAATCAGGAATAAATGAAGTTATAAGAATATCAATGGCTTTAAGAGAGTATTTATTAAACGCATCCAAATCACTAAACACAATAATATCGTAAGGGAAATCATCTCTTAGTCTTAGATATTCAGATAAATGGTGAAGGTAATCAATATCAGAATCGTAAATGGCAACAATGCCATCTCTCATATTCACACCTCCAAACAAGTTGCTAAAAATCGATTGCTTCTAGAAGTAAGGCAATTATAATTCCAACTCAAAGCTTTGTCTAGTACCCAATTTCCAAATCTACTTTTCGCACAACCGACATTTAAATTTTTTGTATAATCCTCATAAAAATTTGGCCGATTTTGAATAAAATTCCAGTTTATTGAAATAATCATATTATAACAAGAGTATATTTTAGGAGTAAAAAATGAAGAAAAAAAGTAAGGAAGAGATTTATCAGGAAGAAAAAAAAGCGGAGCTTATGGCAGAACTGGCAGAGGTACAAAGGAGAATTGATTTATTATATCAAAACCTTTCATATATTGTGGAGCCGGAGCTTATAGACAGCTGCATATATGAATTGAATGCATTTCAAAGCCGCTACACCTTCATATTAAAACAAGTCAAAGAAGAAGAAATCGTAAAGTAGATTTTGTAAGGTTAAGATTTGTGGAACAAATTCCGAAATAAATAGTGTCAAGAGAATGGATTCGTGGATGACAGAATATTTTGGACGGAGATTTGACCTATGAAGATAAATAATGAATATGTAAATACCAATAATTATACAGATAATTTTTTTGCGGAGGATTTGAATGCTCTTTCAGCAAAGGAAGGGCTTTTTTCAAAGGCTGTGGAGAGTGTGACCGTATCAAAGAGTGAGTCTGCGCAAAGTGGAGAAAGGTACAATAAGTACGGTGAGTACAGCGATGGAGATGAAGAAATATATTCAGGAAATGAAGCTAAGGCATTTGATATTGAAGGCTTAAAGGAAAGTCTTAAGAATGTTATGGGGGAGATGGATGGCAGTGACTATGAACGCTTGAAGCAGTGGGGACTTGCGCCTGCTGATGACGATGCAGAGGAAGTAGTTACTGTATATGAAAGAATTCAGATTCAGCTTATGACCTACTGTGAGGATTACAATGCGGCAGGCTTGACCATTGACAAGGATAAGATGGCGCGGGTACTGGGCTCACAGTCTATGGCAGAGGCTGTGGCAAAGAGCAGTGA
>CAYWDL010000005.1:0-3001 GCA_964457015.1 uncultured Roseburia sp.
GGCCTGCAGATTTGCATTTGATTGGTAAGGATATTTTAAGATTCCATACAATTTATTGGCCAATTATTCTTATGGCACTTGATTTACCGTTGCCAAAGCAGATTTTTGGACATCCTTGGTTGTTACAGGGTGATGGAAAGATGAGTAAGTCAAAGGGTAATGTTATTTACGCTGATGACCTTGTTAATTTCTTTGGTGTTGATGCAGTTCGTTACTTTGTTCTTCACGAGATGCCATTTGAAAATGATGGTGTTATTACATGGGAGCTTATGGTTGAAAGAATCAATTCTGAGCTTGCCAATACATTGGGTAATCTTGTAAACAGAACAGTTTCAATGAGCAATAAGTACTTTGGTGGTGTGGTTACAAATACTAATAACCATGGTAGTGACAGCTTTGATAATGAGTTAATTGAGCTTGCTACAGCCACAGTTAAGAATGTTACAGCAAAGATGGAAAAGAATCGTATTGCTGATGCAATGACAGAAATCTTTACACTTTTCAAGAGATGCAACAAATATATTGATGAGACAATGCCATGGGCTTTAGCTAAGGATGAAGGGCAGCATGACAGATTGAATACTGTATTATATAATCTTGTTGAGGGTATTTACATTGGTGCAACATTGCTTGAGCCATTTATGCCTGAGACAACTAAGAAGATTTTGACACAGTTGAATGTGGCTGAGAGAGATTTTGATACTCTTGAAACATTTGGTGTATATCCATCAGGAAATAAGGTTGTAGAAAAGCCGGAGATTCTTTTTGCAAGACTTGACCTTGAAGAGGTAATGGCAAAGGTTGAAGAGATGAAGGCTGCAAATGCTGTTCCTGAGGTTAAGTATCCGGAGGTAGAGCCTAAGGAAGAAATCTCAATTGATGATTTCGACAAGGTTCAGATAAGAGTTGGTGAGGTTCTTGAATGTGAGCCTGTAAAGAAGGCTAAGAAGCTTTTGTGTTCTAAGATTAGAATTGGCAATGAAGTAAGACAGATTGTTTCAGGTATTGCAATGTATTATAAGCCGGAAGAGATGGTTGGTAAGAAGGTTGCAGTTATCACAAACTTAAAGCCTGTAACTCTTTGCGGAATGTTGTCAGAGGGTATGATTTTAGCTGCATCTGATGATGATGGCAATCTTTCTGTGCTTACAGTTGATAAGGATATTATTGCAGGTTCTGAGATTAGATAAGTCTGAAATAAGGTGAAGATATGATATTTGACACTCATGCACATTTCGATGATGAAAGATTCGATGATGACAGAGATAAATTAATGCAGACTATGCAGGATAGAGGAGTGCGCCACATTGTAAATGTTGGCGCCTCTTTGCGTGGCTGCTTTGATTCTGTAAGACTTGCCATGAAGTATCCGTTCATTTATCCTGCAATAGGAGTTCATCCAAGTGATACAGGAGATCTTGAAGAGAATGAAGAGAATTTTGAAAAAGTAAAGAGAATGGCAGCCCTCAAGGAAGTGGTTGCTGTTGGTGAGATTGGACTTGATTACTATTGGGATGAGCCGGATAGAGAGATTCAGAAGAAATGGTTTAGGAGACAGCTTGATTTGGCAAGAGAATTAGGTAAGCCGGTGAATATTCATTCAAGAGATGCCGCTCAGGATACGGTCGACATTATGAAGGAAAAGCACGCAGAAGAGATAGGTGGAATTATTCATTGCTTCTCTTATGGTGTGGAGATGGCAAAGATATTCCTTGATATGGGATTTTATCTTGGAATAGGTGGTGTTGTAACCTTTAAAAATGGAAAGAAGCTTAAAGAGGTGGTTGAGTACACACCCCTTGACAGAATAGTTATTGAGACCGATAGTCCTTATCTTTCACCTGAGCCAAACAGGGGCAAAAGAAATAATTCCATGAATCTTGAATATGTGGTAAAAGCTATTGCAGAGATAAAGGGCGTAAGCGAAGAGGAAGTTAAAAGCGTAACATATGAAAATGCGCTAAGAGTATATAGATTGAAGGATGTAGTTTAGACATAAGCAACCTTAAGAAATCTTTAAGAAATGTAAGGAAGGAATGGGATATATGGCAACACTGGGAATACCAAAGAATACCATAGAGGTATTGCAGAAATACAATTTTAATTTTCAGAAGAAATTTGGCCAGAATTTCTTAATTGACACCAGAGTTTTGGAAAAAATTATTGACGCATCCGGTGTTACAAAGGACGATATGGTACTTGAGATAGGTCCGGGAATTGGTACTATGACTCAGTATCTTTGTGAAAATGCCAGAAAGGTTATCGCTGTTGAGATTGATAAGAATCTTATTCCTATTTTGTCAGATACATTGTCTGAATATGATAATGTAAGAGTGATTAATGAAGATATATTGAAGGTTGATATTAATAAGCTTGTTAATGAGGAAAATGATGGCAAGCCAATAAAGGTTATTGCCAATCTGCCGTATTATATTACAACACCTATTATTATGGGACTTTTTGAAAGCCATGTGCCTATTGAAAGTATAACAATTATGGTGCAGAAGGAAGTGGCTGACAGAATGCAGGTTGGACCGGGAACAAAGGATTATGGTGCATTGTCGTTGGCTGTACAGTATTATGCCAATCCAAAGATTGTGGCAAATGTACCGGCTAACTGCTTTATGCCAAGACCGAATGTTGGCTCGGCAGTTATCAAGCTGACGAGACATGAGCAGACACCGGTGGATGTGAAGGATGAGAAGCTGATGTTTAAGATTATCAGGGCATCATTTAATCAGAGAAGAAAAACCTTACAGAACAGCTTGTGTAATAGTCCGGAATTGCATTTTACAAAGACGCAGATAGTTGAGGCTCTGAATAAGATGGGGCTTAGCGAAACTATAAGAGGTGAGGCGCTGTCCTTGGAGCAATTTGCGGAATTTAGTAATTATCTTTCGTAGAAATAGAGTGAAAAGGTATACAAATTTAATATCTATGTATTATGCGATGAGTTTATTGCTTGTCGCATATTTTTTTATGTAATGGCATAATATATACA
>CAYWDL010000005.1:3011-25124 GCA_964457015.1 uncultured Roseburia sp.
AAAAACTTCTAAGGAATGAAATGAAGAGAAATAATATATATTTGTACGAGTATAAAGATGATTTGAGGGATAGAAATGTAGGATTCTGTAGGATGGATTTTTTAGATAATAGAGTGAAAATTTTATTGAACATTAGGGAAGATGTGTTGGGGATAGAACCCGGAGATAAAGTGGATATTGTTGCAGAACTACTAATGGAAGGTGGAAAAAAACAAGAGTTTATTCTTGATAATAAATTAATAGACGTCCCGAATGAGGAGGATATTGTAGGTTTGTCTGTAACTTATGTGAAAAAGAGTGGTATTAAGATAAAAGTGCAGGGGCTGATTGAAAAAAGAAAGTTTGTAGAAGCGGTAGAGGAAACATATGTAGAAAAGCAGGAGGTATCAATAGGTTTTCAGGAAAATAAGTACACAAAGCAAGTGGAATTGGAAGATACAGTTTATAACATTGATATGGAGTGTATAGAAGAAAAAAGATGTAAGGAAAAGGATAAACACATAGAAGAAAAGGTGATGGAGGAGAAGAGAAATGCCAAGAAGTCTGGGATTAAAGTGAAGGTTGCTGGAGGGGAAAAGGAGTTGATTAAATTGGGATTGGATGAGCTTGTAGATTTGCCGAGAGAATATTGGCATTTTGCTAAAAATAAGTTTATCATTTGTGGCTATAACAGATATGGACATCTTGCATATATGAAACAGGGAGAAAAATATATTATCTGTGTGCCAGGTGTTTTGAATGATAAGATATCAGGATGCGCAAGAAGATTTGGGTTTAAGTCATTTTTTTATCTTGACAGGGAAAAGGAAGATGATGATGAAGAGGAAAATATTGCCGGATATTGGATGATGTGTGATGGTAGATAATGTATAAATGGCAAATAGTAACAAACAAAAGCGCTTAATTTTGGTTAATGTGAATATATTTTCTAAATAAACTTTCGTTTATAATAGAAATATATTTTTGCACGGAGTAAGGTGATATAAATGAGATTTGTAAGAACAGATGATTTAACAAAAGGAATGAGACTTGCAAAGCCGGTTTACAATAGAAATGGTGTATTGCTTTATGATAGAAATACAAAACTGACTAAGCAGGGTATAAACAGTATTCAGAACTTTGGACTTATTGGAATTTATATTTTGGAGCCAACGGAGCCATTGCCTCCAATGACAGAGGAGGATATTGAATTTGAACGTTTTCAAACTATGAGCGTATTCGGCATTAAAGAAGATTTGCAGAATATTAATAAGGGTAAGAACGCTTCCAATATTAATAATATTTCAAATATTATCATTAAAAATTTCGCAAGAAAGACATATAAGGCTAATTTTCAGCAGAATCACAGAAGCTGTGAGGATTATATATACAAGCACAGTCTCAGCGTGGCTATTTTGTCAACACTTATGTGTGAGAGACTGGATGTGCCTTTTGAGGATATGAAGAATGTAGTGTATGCTGCCCTTATTCATGATGTTGGTAAGCTTAATATTCCTTCAAATATCAATGTAAAGAAGGAGCTTACTGAGGAAGAGAAGGGTACTGTGCTTGCTCAGGAAAAGCTTGGTGTTAAGAATATTTCAGGGTTTGATGTGTCCATTTTAAATCCCGAGGTGAAAAAGCTTGTGGCTCAGAAGTTTGAATTGCAGGATCCTAATATGGATAAGGAAAAGATGGAGTCATATCCGTTGATAGCGCGTATCCTGCAGGCGGCAGAGGAATACGATGGACTTACGGCAATGAAGCTTGGTGAAGACCCTGTATCGGATATAGTTGCAATAAGAAAAATGGCTGCCAGCGAAGTTTACAGTGAAGAATTGATGAATGCGTTGCTTGACAGCTTGAAGATATTGACACCCGGTGTATGTATTGAGTTGTCAAATGGTACTTCGGGACTTGTTATTAAGGGAAATGATAAGGATGTGTTTAAGCCTATGGTACTGTGCTTCAACGACAATCAATTATATGATTTCGAGAAGAGTAGTGTAAGAGATACCATCCAGATAAAGGACGCAATGAAAACCCTTGATAAGCGAGTTAAGATTGACCCTGTATTAATCGAGGAATATATGAAGAAATATGGAAAAGTAAAACGTTAGCAAGGCTATTGTTTATTCAAGAGGGCATAAAGGAAGTGATCTTCCCACTGCCCTCTTATATTTATGGACTTTTCCATGAGGCCCTCTCTTTTGAAGCCGGCCTTCTCAATGAGTCTGATGGATGCTTCGTTTTCCGGCATAATAACAGCAAGAATTCTGTGAAGCTTAAGGTAAGAAAATGCAGTATCTATAACACCGTTTATCGCTTCGAGAGCATAGCCCTGGTGATGGAAAAACGGGTCGAACTTGTAGCCTATAGTGCTACTGTTGTATGGAGCATCAGTTACATTGCCAAAGGATATAGTGCCAATGACAAGATTTGGATTGTTCTTCTTAAACACGTAATATCTCAAATACTTTTTGGTGAGCATAGCCGAAAATTCAGCATCAAGAACATTTTTTTGATAGCTTTCAGTATAATAATTTTCAACCTTTTTTGACTCGTATTTTTCAAATAAATCTCGTCCTCGCTTCAAAAATTCAGTTACAATATGCACATCATCGGATGTGAGAATTTTCAAAACCAATCTGTCTGTATATATTATATGCTCCATAACACAAGTTCCTCCGGCATAACGTCAGTTATTTTTTTTCTTTGCAATAAAATTTGTTATAATGCAAATTGCAGTTGCAACAAGGCTTACAATCCAAAGTGTGATAACAGCCTTAGACATTTCTCTGGATAAGAAGCCCATCAGAGGATTGAGGTAATTAAGTATGAACAGGGTTATCATCATCAATGTAAGAATTATGCATAAATGTGGAATAATTTTCTTCATATTGCCTCCTAAATAAAACAAACATTTATGGTACGATACAAATTATATCTGAAATCTCGCGGTCGCTGGCCTGATTTACATATTCGCCATCAAACACCATGCTGGCTGAACGTCCGCCATCCAGATTGAAAGCGGTAGCACAACCCTCTAAATGCATAAGTGTTGCCAATTCTGTCAGAGTAACGCCTCTTGAATAACCCTCGTCTCGTCCGTCCACAACCATAAATATATAGTGTCCCGGCTCAATGTAGCCTAATGCTGCACGAGGATGCTCACCACTTAAATATGTTGTTGAAACAAAATCAGTCAATATATTGCCTTCGCCGTCCAATAAAGAAGGCCCGAAGCACCATGCCTGCCATACACCCTTTTCCCAAACCTCATCAGCATCGAATTCAGCGGCGGTATAGGTTGCCATTGTGCCATCTGTGAACAAAACGCACACATCGGCATCATTTTCATCGTCTCTGTACAGTACGCCATTTCGAACGACTATACCGGTATCATTATTTCCATAGGAATCGCCCGTAATGGCAAGAATGGCACCGTTGTCCTCTGCCATGGATATGGACTCATCCTTTATATTGGTGCCATATTTATTTTTAGCAAGGGCTGTAGTGAAATGAGAAAGATTTCGTATTCTTACATCGGCAACATAGTAAGTTACCTTGTCATCGCCGTCGCCGAACTCCTTTTTGGTAACCTCTATAATGACATTATCATTCTCAAATTCATTCAAAAGCTCTTCTTCTATATCTTCATTCAAAATGTTTGTTATTTCATCATAGTCAACACTTACATCCTTTGTGCCAAGATGATCATGACTTTCGCCTTTTCCGGGATTCGTAACATTGCTGTTGGAGTCCCTCTTATCCGTCTGTGTAAGGTCGCTGTCCGCAGAAAATGAGAATTCATTTTCCAATATGGCCTCATTGTTGCCCACAATCTTTTCCTCTGATTCAAGCTCATATGGAATCAGGTAGAAAAACAACAGAAAAATGCCCATACAAACAGCATAGCCCAGCAAATCAAATAATAAATATTTTAGAATGTTTTTGGCTTTCATTTTTTGCAAATCCTTTCATAAAGCAATTGAAATGTGATTGTAATATAGTATACAACAATTTTAATATAAAGTGTAGATGTAAATCTTAAATGATGGTAAAATGAAATTTGAGTGAAGATTGGTTTGGTAAATATGGAGGTTGGATATGTTAAATCCTGATGTGAAATATATGAAGGAGGCTATAAAGCAGGCGAAAAAGGCGCTGGCTCTCAATGAAGTGCCTATTGGCTGCGTTATAGTGTATGAAGATAAAATTATTGCCAGAGGCTACAACAGAAGGGTTACGGACAAAAATACATTGTCACACGCAGAGCTTAATGCCATAAGAAAGGCGTCGAAAAAGCTTGGGGACTGGCGTCTTGATGACTGCCGGATGTACATTACGCTGGAGCCTTGTCAAATGTGCGCCGGAGCTATCGTTCAGTCCCGAATAAAAAAGGTTTACGCTGGCTGCATGAACCCAAAGGCAGGCTGCGCCGGCTCCATAATGAACCTGTTGCAGGTGGAACAGTTCAATCATCAGGTGGAGTTTGAAGAGGGCTTGCTAGGTGAGGAATGCAGCAGGATGCTCTCGGATTATTTCAAGGATTTGAGGAAGAAGAAGGCAGAGGAGAAGAAGAGGTTGAAGGTATATTCGGAATAATTCCTTGTATTGTTCGGAATAAAAAGGAGCAAGGAGGATACATCTAAATATTTTATGGATGAGAAAATATGGACTTGTGGCGAAGAGTATCAGTCGTATCAAGGAAAGTTTCCAGTGATTTATATAAGCTTTAAGGATGTGAAATGTGAAACATGGGAGGTAATTGATGATTTACGTAATTTCAGATATACACGGCTGCTATGATGAATACATGGAGCTGTTGAAGAAGATTAATTTAAAGGATAGTGACACATTATATGTGCTGGGCGATGTTGTTGACAGAGGACCTCATCCTGTAAAGGTATTACAGGATATGATGCTGCGTGTAAATGTATTTCCTATTATTGGCAATCACGATTACGTGGCTATAATGCTGTTAAAGAAGCTGTGTGTTGAGGTTACAGAAGAAAATGTAGAGAATTATCTGTCAGAAAAGGATATGCAGGATTATATGCATTGGCTGAAGGACGGTGGACAAACAACCATAGATGAATTTCTTAAGCTTGATGCAGAAGAACGCCAGGATATACTTGATTATCTTGAAGAATTTTCTATATATGAAGAGCTTGAGGTAAATGGCAAGGAATTCGTGCTGGTACATGCCGGTATCAATGAATTTGCAGAGGATAAGGAGTGGGAGGAGTATAGCTTGGCAGACCTGCTGTTTTACCGTGCAGATTATAAAAAGAGATACTTTAGTAATGAGAACAAGTTCTTGGTAACAGGGCACACGCCGACCCCAAGGCTGAGAGCAGATAAGAAACCGCTGGTGTATGAGGAAAATGGTCATATAGCGCTGGATTGTGGCTGCGTGTTTGGGGGCCAGCTCGCCGCGTATTGCTTGGATACGGGGGAAAGTGTGTATGTGGGGAAGGGGAAGGAGTGAAATAAATTTACGCAATTGAAAGCAATATCAATTTTCTAAATTGACATTAACTTAAAAATACGTTATACTATGGGAGCGCTTAAGCTAGCGCAAATTGAATAAGTCATAAATTTTCCACGCAGCCGGGGAGTTAGCGGTGCCCTGTACCTACAATCCGCTCTAGTAGGGGTGATATCGAGCCGAGGATAGCAATTTGTAGAGCCGCCTTTTATAAGTGGCGTTGACGCTTGGGTCTTGCGCAATAGGAATCTGTGAACCGAGTCAGGATGGGAACATAGCAGCTCTAAGCAGAACCTCTTATGTGCCGCGAGGTCGCCTGAGCTGAGTTAACTGTAAGAGTAACGTCTATGAGTTCTATTCGAAGCGAGATGCGTGGATTTTTTTATTTTTTAATGGTATGACGGTTAATAGAAATTTTATAATTAGAGCTGAAAATTTGATTATTTTGAAATAATTGAATTTTTAGGCTCTTTTTTTGTTGGATTTGCATAAAAAACAGAGGTGCTTTTTTTATTTGGTGAACTGTAAAAATTGTGCTAGATTCTAATTATAGATGAATTTTGAAATGAATAGGAGGTTGTGTTTACGTTATACGAAAAAGCATTAAAAGAGAGGAGAATAATTGATGAAAGGATTCATAGATTAGAGAAGAATTTGTCCGGATTGCCAGATGGGAAGCTTATTTGTAACAGGAACGGAAAGAGTTACAAATGGTATCATTCAACAGGAGGGAAATACAAATATATTTTAAAATCCGATATAAAGTTTGCGAAGGCGCTTGCTTTGAAGACTTATTATTCATTACAGTTGGAGGATTTGTTGAATGAGAAAGAAGCTCTTGAAAAATATATAAGTACGCATAATGAGAAAAGTTTCACAAGAGAATTGTTAGCAAATAATTCGGAATTTAGAAAACTTTTATCAGAGTATTTTAGTCCGACGAATGAAGAGTTAAAAAGGTGGGCGAGGGAGCCCTTTGAAGGAAATCCTTATTCTAAGGATGAGCTTGTTCATAAATGTGAGTCTGGTCATATTGTTCGTTCTAAATCAGAAGCGATAATTGATTCGTTGTTACATGAAAATAATATTCCGTTTCGCTATGAAGCTCCGTTGAAGCTTGGCAAACATATTATATATCCGGATTTTACCATAAGGCATCCTGTGACAGGTCGATTTTATTATTGGGAGCATTTTGGGATGATGGATGATGGGACTTATGCAAGTAAAGCATTTTCTAAGATGAAGATGTATAATGCAAATGGTATAATGCCTATGGAACACCTGATAATGACATTTGAGAGTGAAAAGGAAGGCTTTAATGTGAATTGGGTGAAAAAACTTATCAAAGAGTATTTCTTGTGATTGTGGCTGGGTAAAATGTTAATGTCATAGAAATGATTACCCGAAAGATTTTGGCGAAATGGGCAATTCTTAAAAGATTGTGCAATTATTGCCCAGGGATATTTTGCTTAAAGGGTAAAATGTTGATTTAAAAGGAAATTTTACCCTGCAATGATTGAATGGTTGGGTAAATATGAGTGGAGAGCAGAGGAATTACCCAAAATCCAATTATGGCGCGGGTAAAATTCCTAGATATAATTAAAAAATGCCCAACAGAGCCGCCATAATGCATTCAAGCATAAAAAACGCCCAACAGAGCCGCCATAATGCATTCAAGCATAAAATTGCCCTCAAACACACTTTTTTCCTTGTTATAATTTCATTTTTGTTATATAATAATACTATATGTGTAAAGTTGCCGTGACAACTATTATGAAGATTATTAAATGAGCGTAAATGCTCAGAATGGAGGACAATATGAAAGTAGGTATGTTAACAAGTGGTGGCGATTGCCAAAGCTTAAATGCAACAATGCGAGGTGTGGCAAAAGCACTTTACAGTAATGTTAAGGATGTTGAGATAATAGGCTTCCTTGAGGGCTATAAGGGACTTATGTATGGTGATTATAAGGTTCTTACACCGGCAGATTTTTCGGGAATTCTTACAGAAGGTGGTACAATAATCGGTACATCAAGACAGCCTTTTAAGTTGATGCGTGAGCCTGATGAAAAGGGCAGAGATAAGGTTGAACTTATGAAGAAGACATATAAGAAGCTTGGATTAGAGTGTCTTGTTGTTCTTGGAGGTAATGGTTCCCAGAAGACAGCAAATCTTTTGAGAGAGGAAGGACTTAATGTTGTTTCGTTGCCGAAGACAATTGATAATGACCTTTGGGGAACAGATATGACATTTGGTTTCCAAAGTGCAGTAAATATTGCAACAGAGGCTATGGATTGTATTCATACAACAGCTGCTTCTCACGGCAGAGTATTTATTGTTGAGGTTATGGGTCATAAGGTTGGATGGCTTACACTTCATGCCGGTATGGCAAGTGGTGCTGACATCATACTTCTTCCTGAGATTCCATATGACATCGACAAGGTGGTTAAGGCAATTAAGAGAAGAACAAAGCAGGGCAAGAGATTTTCTATACTTGCAGTTGCTGAGGGTGCTATTTCTAAGGAGGATGCAAAGCTAAGCAAGAAGGAATATAAGGCAAAGCTTGCGGCAAGACCTTATCCATCAGTTTCATACGAGATTGGTAAGCAGATAGAAGAAAAGACAGGTCAGGAAATCAGAGTGACTATTCCTGGACATACACAGAGAGGTGGAAGTCCTTGTCCTTACGACAGAGTGCTTTCATCAAGATTTGGTGCTGAGGCAGCAAGAATGATTATGGATAAAGATTATGGTAAGATGGTAGGTATCAAGGATGGAGAGCTTGTAAGAGTTCCGCTTGAGGACGTGGCTGGCAAGCTTAAGATGGTTGATCCTAATTCATCAATTATCAAGGAAGCTAAGGCTCTTGGAATAAGCTTTGGCGATTAAGGTACCCGGGAAGGTGCATTCAGGAATAAGGTCAATCTTTGGTTGACCTTATTCTTAAGGTTTTTGGAAGGAAGACGACAGATATGTCATATACGGCATTATACAGAAAGTTCCGACCTACTGAGTTTAGCGAGGTTAAGGGACAGGAGCATATAGTAACAACTTTAAAAAATCAAATAAATGCAGATAGAATCGGGCATGCGTATCTGTTCTGCGGAACAAGAGGTACAGGTAAGACCACCATTGCAAAGATATTTGCAAAGGCAGTTAATTGCGAGCATCCGGTGGACGGTAATCCTTGCAATGAGTGTGATACCTGTAAGGCTATCAATTCCGGCGCATCCATGAATGTAATGGAGATTGATGCTGCGTCAAACAACGGTGTTGACAACATCAGAGAGATACGTGACGAGGTTCAGTATTCGCCTACAAAGGGCAGATTCAAGGTTTATATCATTGATGAGGTTCATATGTTGTCAATTGGTGCGTTTAACGCACTTTTGAAGACATTGGAGGAGCCGCCGTCATATGTTATATTTATTCTTGCCACAACTGAGGCCCACAAGCTTCCGGTTACTATACTGTCAAGATGTCAAAGGTATGACTTTAAGCGAATTACCGTAGATACAATTGAGGAACGACTTAAAGAGTTAGTCATAAGGGAAAATGTTCAGGCAGAGGACAAGGCGTTAAGATATATAGCGAAGATGGCAGATGGAGCCCTTCGTGATGGCTTGAGCTTGCTTGACCAGTGCATATCCTTTTATCTTGGTCAGGAGCTGACCTATGATAAGGTTTTGGAGGTTCTCGGTGCGGTTGATACGGAAGTATTCAGTAAGATGCTAAGATTCATTATGGCAGGAGATACACTATCTGCAATTAATACCCTTGAGGAAATGATAGTTCTTGGCAGGGATTTGACCCAGTTTGTGACAGATTTTGTATGGTATTTGAGAAATCTTATGCTTGTTAAAACTGCTGATAACATGGATGATATGATGGAAATGTCCGCTGAGCGAATTGCAGCGCTTAAGGAAGAGGCAGTACAGATTGAGCTTGAGACAATTATGCGATATATAAGGATTTTGTCAGAGCTTATCAACCAGATAAAATACGCAAAGGGCAAGAGAGTATTGGTTGAGGTTGCACTTATCAAGATGACAAGACCGGCAATGGAGCAGGATTACGATTCTATTGTTGACAGAGTTTCACAGTTGGAGCGACAGCTTGAAAATGGAGTGGTTGTAGCAGGCAGTGGGATGAATATGTCGGCTAATAATATGGCATCGATGCAAGGCGCGGCAATGGGCGATGGAGTAGAACCGGAGCCGGTAAAGTATGATGATGCGGCATCTGATGAGGTTAAGGATATAGTTGACAACTGGATTGCCATAGTAAATGGTCTTGAACCGCCATTGAATAAGTATCTTAAGGGTACCATTGCAAGAGGCAGCGGTGGCAATGGCATTGTAATTGAATTCAAGGATGATTTTGCCTTTGAGGCTGTCAGTCGTGACGGAACAACGGAAAATCTCGAGAAGGTGCTGACAGAGCGCATAAGAAAGAATGTAAAGGTTCAGCTTAAACAATTGACACAAAGCACAGGTAATTCTGATGTTTTGAATGCCGTAAAGGCAGTTATAAAAATGGATATTATAGAGGAATAGCTTCTAAGGAGGCGTTCTCGGAATGGAGGAACAATATGGCTAAGCGTGGAGGATTTTCTGGAGGCATGCCAGGTAATATGAACAACTTAATGAAGCAGGCACAGAGAATGCAGAGACAGATGGAGGAAACAACAAAGGAATTAGAAGAAAAAGAAGTATCTGCATCAAGTGGTGGTGGAGCCGTAACTGTAACAGTTTCGGGTAAAAAGGAGGTTGTTTCGGTTAAGCTTGACAAGGAAGTTGTAGATCCTGACGATGTTGAAATGTTAGAAGACTTAATCGTCGCTGCTACAAATGAAGCCTTGAGAAAGATGGAAGAGATTTCGCAGACAGAGATGGCTAAAATAACAGGCGGAATGGGTGGCCTTGGTGGAGGATTTCCTTTCTAATGAATTATTATAATAGTCACATTTCAAAGTTAATTGAAGAGTTTTCAAAATTGCCGGGGATTGGTCCAAGGTCCGCGGCAAGAATTGCTTTTCATATAGTGAATATGCCAAAGGAGCAGACAGATTCTTTGGCGGATGCCATTATGACAGCTAAGGACAAGGTCAAGAAGTGTAAGCAGTGTTATACCCTTACCGATGACGAATTGTGTCCGATTTGTAGTAGTGCAAAGAGAGACCATAGTGTGATAATGGTTGTGGAGACTACGAAGGATTTGGCCGCCTATGAAAAGACCAATAGATTTAATGGAATTTACCATGTTCTCGAAGGTGTTATATCACCGGAGCTTGGTATAGGTCCTAATGAAATCAGAATAAAAGAGCTTCTTAGCAGAATAACTGACCAGGTTAAAGAAGTCATCGTTGCTACAAACAGCAGTGTGGAGGGCGAGGCGACAGCAATGTACATAAGCAAGGTTGTCAAGATGCTCGATGTGAAGGTGACAAGAATTGCCAGTGGAGTTCCGGTAGGAGGAGATTTGGAGAATATTGACGAGGTGACTCTTTACAGAGCGCTGGAAGGCAGAAGAGAATTGTAACAAAGGGAATAAATCAAAGTAAGGATAAAAGATGGCACAGGAACACATTCTTATCAGAGACATAATACAGGATCATAGCGAGCGTATGCTGAATATCAAAAAGTATTATCCGTACTTTAAGCTCTCGGAAAATGCTTTCACCCAGTTTCAGGGTGGAAAGTATGAGGAGCTTGATATGGGTTACATTTTGATGGCAGTATTGCGCTTTTTTATTGAGGAAAATAACTTCAAGGAGAAGGATGTCTCTTACGAAGAATATAAGGAATTTGTCCGTGAAATCTATAGAAGAGATTTTGCGCTTCCTTTGGATGAGGATGAGGAGGAAGAGGTGTCAGCATACATTTTTGATAAGATTAAAAATGATGGAAAGCCGTTTACTTACCAGTATTTTGACCCTGCAGAGAAAAAGAAAAAGACTATACGAATAAAGATTATAGACAGCCGAATTAAGAACGACAGGATTGGATATTTTATAACCTCCGATGCAATTGAATTTTATCTTGATACCAAGGAGGTCAAGGATGAAAGCAGTATAAGTATTTCACAGGTGCTGCTTTCAAAGATGATTTCTGCAAAGAATTTCAAGGGTGGTATCGAGGTTATCAAGCGTATAAATAATGAGGTGGGCAGGTTAAAGGTCCGTAAGAATGAAGTCTTAAACGTGCTTAATTATGACGTGTTTAACGGTATAAAGATATATGAGGATTTCCTCAATTCGGTTATAAAATGGTTTGATGAGGAGCAGAAGCTTTTTGTCAAAAATATGGATTTGATAAAAACAGCCTTGGACAGGGTGGAAAGCGACAGCGATTACTACAATGCGGTGGATGATATCTATTATCTGGAAACGGAATTAAAAAAGACCATCAGCAGACATAAGGAATTGCTTGGTGCCTGCACAGACCTGCAGATGAAGGCTGATGAGATTATAGAAAAGGCTAAGTTTTCAAAGATAAAAAGAGAGTTTGATTTTAAAAATGCTCTTGGAATTATTATGGAAAAGGACGATACGACCCTGCTTGACTGTATAGTGAAGCCGCTTTTAGGCATAAACATAAACAAGAGCTTCTCATTGAAAAGCATTGATAAAATGCTTAGCTTAAAGAATGATAAAAGGGAAGCCAATGAGGTTGTTAAGGATAATAAGATCCAAGAGAATTATGTGTATGATGACGAGCTTGAGGAGGAACGAATCAAACACAATTATTCAACCGTTATACATGAATTTATGGAGTGTATATTTGAATATGAAAAGTTCGATTTGGTAAGGTTCAACAGCAGAATCAGGAACAAATATGGCGATAAAATATTTGGAAATGGCGATTACTATTCTATGCTGGTTCATATGAGCCAGAAGAGCGAATATGTATTTGATGAGATACTTGAGAAACAGGATACCTTCTTTGAGGATTACCTGAAGGAGGCGCTTAAGGAATATGATCCAAGGGAATATAAGGGCCTGAAGCTGAAATTGAATTTCAAGAATGATGAACTGATAGAGTTTTCAGAGGATTGCAGTGTAACTAATATTATTTTTAAGCTGGATTACAGCTCATAACGGAGGATTAAGATGGTAGACAGAGAATTGGATAAAGCTCTTGAAATAGTATCGGTGCTTATTACCGGTGGAGAGATAAAAAAGTCAAATGAATATGCGAATCTTTATGAAGAATTTACCAACAATGCCGGCGTGTATGAGATAGTTATGGCCAGCCTCAAAAAGTTCAATATCAGTCTTTTTGAGTACAAGGACGGCTTGTATGTTTCGCCGGGCGAGAACAATAAAATATTTGGATATACCAATGATGAGATAAAGAAGGAGCTGGGTGTCAGACTGAATCGCGAGCTCTATTTGTGCTACTTCATCATTTATAATATCATTACGAAGTTTTACAACAGCTCAGGCAGCAGTACATTTACAGAGTATGTAAAGATGGAGGATATAGTTTCATCTGTTGATTTGAATTTGAAGGAGATAATGCTGAATATTAATTTTATGTCATTGGAGGATATTGAGCAGGATAGCTTCAAGGAAATTGCCGTGACATGGGAGGATATGCCGGTGGCAGCGTCAGAAGAGAATTCCAAGAGGGCGGGACGAAGCTCAAAGCTTGGATTTGTGAAGCTGGTGTTTAACTTTTTGGTGTCGCAGAAGCTGATGATAGAGTCGGAGGGCAGATATTATCCAAAGGATAAATTTGCGGCAATGATTACAGAATATTTTGAACAGTACAAGGGAAGAATTTACGAAATTTTGAAAGGAGAAGATAAGGATGCCACATATTAACAGAGTCCGTGTAAACAATGTTAAATATAATTTTGGAACTCAGTATTATGATGATTTTCAGATGGGGTTCTATGGAAAAAATGCAATCTATGATTTGGCTAACGGCGGTGGTAAAAGTATCCTTATGTTACTTTTGCTTCAGAATCTTATTCCTAATTGTACACTTGATGAAAAGCAGCCTGTCGAGAAGCTTTTTCGCTCAGGAAACGGCAACACAACCATTCATTCAATGATTGAATGGAAGCTTAGCGATGCTTATGTAAGAAATAATTATAAGTATCTTCTTACGGGATTTTGTGCCAGAAAGGCAAAGGATACAACTCTCGAGGATGAAGTGGAGCAGCAGGAGGGGGAAAATGCATCAATTGAGTATTTCAATTACTGCATTTTCTATAGAGATTTCAATGACCATGACATTAAGAATTTTCCACTTGTTAAGGATAATGAGAGGATTTCTTATAACAATTTGAAAAATTATTTGCGTGACCTTGCAAAGAAGGATTACAGTCTTGAGATTAAGATTTTTGAGCGCAAGGGCGAGTATCAGAAGTTCATAAGCCAGTACGGTCTTTATGAAAGTGAATGGGAAATCATTCGTGGTATCAATAAAACTGAAGGCCACGTTAGAACATATTTTGAGACGAATTATAAGACCACAAGAAAAGTTGTGGAAGATTTGCTGATTGAGGAGATTATTCAGAAGTCATTTAATAATAAGACTGAGATGTCCGGTGAAGAGGATTATATGGCTAAGACCCTTCTTAATATCAAGGATAAGCTGGTGGAGCTTGCCGGCAAGAAGGAGGATATTTTAAGCTACACAAGACAAATAGAGGTTATTGACAGCTTTATTTCAAGAATCTTGCCTATTAAGCAAATGTATTTTGGAAAGGAAAAGCTTAATGATGAGATAGTCAAAAGTGTTAATTCTCTTAAAAAGGATTTGAAGGAATGTGAGGCCGTGCTTTCGGATATTTCGGAGAGCGCAAAGGCAAATGAAGCCAAGAAAAACCAGGCAAGATATGAGATTGAGGCGGCAAAGATTGTAAAGCTTACCGGTGAGGAGGAAGAACTGCTAAAGAAGATAAATGACCTTGCTCTTCAAAGTGAGACAAAGGGCAGGGAAGTAGAAGCCTTGTCTGATAAATTAAAGCTTTACGAAAGTATCAATAACTACGACGATTATCTTTACTATCAGAAGGAAAGAGATGCCTTGAAGAGCCTCATTGATAATGCAATGAGGGACAAGGGCGAGGTGATTGAAGAATTAAGGAAGCTGGCAGTTGCAAAGAAGCTTTTTAATGATGAAAAACTTTCACAGCTGGAGATTAAGCTTGCAGAGCAGGAGGACATCCTTGTGAAGGAAAAGGAGGTCTTGAATGACAGTGAAGCACGCCTTGCAGAGCTTGAGAAGGAGCTGGCTGTAACGTCTTATCTGGTGAAGGATTATGAGGCACGTCAAAGTAAGATTAATACAGAAATCAAGCAGAAGATGGAAGATGCAGCTGTTTATTTTACTACAAATGTAAGTGATGAGCTTGCAGGCGCAAGGGCGCTTAAGGAGGAAAATGCTCTTAAGTATGAGAATGCAGTTCGGGAATATGAAGGTATTCAGGTTGAAATAAGAGATACTAAGGATAATCTTTTAGTACAGGAGAAGCTTATTGATTCTATTGATGAAAAGATAATGGAATTATCTGATAAAAAGACTGACCAGATGGAGATAATGGAGAAGTTTGAGCGTATCTGTCAGGTATATGATGAGAAGGATATAGGGGACCTTATATCTTTGCTTAAGATAAAGCTTGATGAGGTAAGCGATGAGCTTACACAGTGTAAGAATGAGCTTTTGAGCAAGGCTTCATACAAGAAGTATCTGGAAAAGGGCTGTCCGGTTGGCAGCAGTAATGAGCTTTCAAAGGTAATGAATTATATCGAGAGATATTACGGAAAGGTAGCGGTAATGGGTGGTCATTATATGACGACTCTTACAAGAAATGAGAAGGAAGATGTGCTGGAGCGAATACCATTTTTACCATATTCTATCGTGGTTAAGGACAGATATGATGAGGTGGTTTCTGACAGTAAGTTAAAGGAGTTGGAGCTTGGTAATTATATGGTTCCGATTGTGAAGGCGGAAGTGGTCCTTGGCATTGAAAATGTGGTGGATTACGCTAACGTCTCATTTGTGATGTTCAAAAACGAACTGTTTATAGATGAATTTGCAAGAGACAAGGAGATTTCAAAGCAGAAAAATGAAATGGATAATCTTGAGCAAAAGGTATTGAGACTTACAGAGGTTAAGGATGTTTATGAAGAGGATTTGGCCTTTGTGAGAGAATACCAGTCATTGTGGCAGAAGGAGATTGCGGCAACAAATGCTTCCTACGAGGATTATCGTATGAGAAGAAAAGAGGCTGATGCAACAAGAGAGGCCATGGTTAAGTCTTTGGATGAAATGCAGAAAAATATCATTCTTGCAGAGGAATTATGCAAAAATCTTGATATGGATTCATACAATGCGGCAAGCAGATTTGACAGCATCAATGAATTATCTGAGCTGTTGAAGGAGGAAAATAAAATTTCCTATGAGCAGGGAGTGGCGTCTGAAAACAATGAAAAGATGTCTAAGGAAAGCGCAACCATAAGGGCTCGTGTCAATGCTACAAAGGATAGTATAGCAGACAGAGAGAAGAATATTGACGGATACAAGAAGCAGAAGCAGAGTATCGCTGAGGAGTGGAACAGAGTTTACAAGCTCTACTATTCAGAGGATAATTTGGGCTTGGGCCGGGTGCTGGTACAGACAATGGACGAGGGAAGTGTGGATTCTAAGTTTAAGGGTCTGATAAAGGTTGCTGACAGCGACAATATCGATATGGAAGATAAGCGAAAGCTTATGGAAAATTATGATGTTGCCATGGAAAAATCTCTTCAGGCAATTGATTACAAGGGAATGGATATTACCTATGTAAAGGAAAATTACGAGAATTCGCCTATAAAGAACATAGATACAAAAGAGCTTGTAACTATGCGAAATACTATGGATGAAGCTAAGGCGGCTGAAAAGCAGCTGGCTTTAGAGCTTACACGCTTAAATTCTGTGAGAGACAAGAATTTAGGTGCTATTTCTAATGCAAAAGAAACCATAAAGGAGAAATATGGTGATTTTGATGAGATTAAGGTAGAAATAGATAACTATGAAGAATTTGTCCGAATTAGAAGGAATATGATTATGGAAATGGACAAAAATATGGAGGAGCAGATTTCTAAGAGCGAGTCTGTTAAGAAAAAATATTCTAATTTGTTGCTTCTTGACAGAGATATGGATAAAATCGTTAAGAGTGGAAATATTGTTATAGGCGACAAAAATAATGTATTTGAGGGTTATGTAAATATTGAAGAAAAAGTAGAAAGTGTTCTTTCGGACTACGACAAATTCAATAAAGAGGTGCTTCAAAAGAAGGATGAGTTTACAAGAAATAAGGAGCTGCTTGTTGATACCTTAAAGAAGCTTGGCAGCCAGGTACTTGCTGAGGATATTAAAGCAAATGTTATTTTGCCAAATAATGTAAGTGAGACCAATGAGCTTATCGATGTGCTGAATGATGTAAATAAATGCATTGAGCTTGAGAAGGACAGAGTTTTAAAGAGTATTGAAGATATGGAAAAAATAAAGGATAATTTTGAGAATCAATGCATTCAGACCTGTATTAACATTAAAACAGAGCTTGACAGACTTCCAAAATTATCTAAGATTTATATGGATGATGAGGCTATTTCAATCATTGGGCTTACAATTCCATATGTAAGTGAGGAACAATATAAAAATAGAATGTCAAATTATATTGACGAAATAGTGTCTGCCGTGGATAATATTAAGACAGAGAATGAACGAGTTAAGTTCATTAGAAATCAGCTGGCATGGAAGAGAATGTTCTCGGTAATTGTAACAGATATGAACAGAATTAAGCTGAATCTGTACAAGAGGGAACGCATAAAAGAGCAGAGCAGATATTTAAGGTACGAGGAAGCTGTAGGAAGTACCGGACAGTCGCAGGGTATTTACATTCAGTTTTTAATTGCTATAATAAATTATATCTCAAGTATCAATTCGAGAAATTCAGATGGAACAAGTCTGGGTAAAGTAATATTTATCGACAATCCATTTGGCGCGGCGAAGGATGTATATATTTGGGAGCCGATATTTAAGTTGCTCAGAACTAACAATGTACAGATGATAGTTCCTGCAAGAGGTGTGACACCTGCCATCACGGGAAGATTTGATGTAAATTACATTTTGGGTCAGAAGCTTATTGATGGAAAGCAGCAGACAGTTGTTGTTGATTATTTTAGTAATGTTGACAGTAGCAGGCTGGATTACAGTAAGATGGAATTTACGCAGGAAACGTTGTTTTAATACGAATAGATGAGGTGAGGATTTTGGATAAGTACGAATTAAACATAAAATTAGAACAGATAAGAAAGCTTATTAAGAGAAAAGAGTATAATACTGCTTCAAAAATTGCGGATACTATTGAATGGAACAAGATTAAAAATAATCAGGATTTGATGATGGCAGCTGATGTTTTTGAGGCATCAGGTAAGCTGGTAAATGCCAGAGAGGTGCTTTTGTATGCATACGAAAGAACAAATCTGGGAAGACAAATAGTATACAGACTTTGCAGAGTTGCTACAAAGCTTGGAGATATCGAGGAGGCTGAAGAATTCTATGGAGAATTCGTAAGAATGGCTCCCGGTGATAATTCTAAGTATATTTTGCAGTATGAAATTTCAAGAGCCAAGGGAAACAATCTTGATACACAGATTGCCATTTTGTCAAAGTATCTGGACGAGGAAATGGATGACAGATGGGCGTACGAGCTTGCCAAGCTTTATCATAAGGCAGGCAAGGGCCAGGATTGTGCGAAAATGTGCGATACAATTATACTTTGGTTCAGCGACGGAAAGTATGTTGACAGAGCGTTGGAGCTTAAATCTCTTTATGCGCCTCTCACAAAGGAACAGCAGTCTCGTGTGTTTAAGGAGAGCATTATTCCTGTAATTGACAGAACTGATGAGCTTGAGGAAGAGGACGCAAAGATGGTTCTTGACGAGATGCAGGGAATAAAGGCTGAAGAGATAAAGGTTGCAGATTACTCCAATAAGGTTACTTATGATACTGTAAATATTCAGAAGGAGCTTGCTGAAAGCATGAAGGATATTTTTGGTGAAGAGGACGCATTTGCTGAAGAGTCACCTATGGAAGAAGCTGTGTCATCTGCTGATGCCGAAAAGGATGAAATAGAATCGTTGCTTGAAGAGATTGAGGCTGCTGAGTCTAAGGAAGATTTGGAAAAGACTAAGGAAGTGAACTTTGGTACAACTAAGGTATTTGTTCCGATTTCTAAGCAGATGTTAGGCGAGGAAGAGGACGAAGATGTAGTTGAAGAAGTGGTTGAGGAGACTGAAGAAGTGCCGGAAGAATATGATGAGAATCATATTGAAGGTCAGTATACAATTGATGAAATGTTAGCAATGTTTGGGCTTGACGGAGATGGAGATGAAGAGGCTGAAGCTGAGAATGAAGATCAAGTGGAAGATGAAGTAGAGTCGGAAGAACCAGTGAATGAGTCTGAGTTAGAAGCTGAGGAAGAAATTATAGAAGAACCATCGGAAGAACTTGTATTGGAAGATTCAGAAGAGGAAGATGAAGCTGAATTAGAAGAAAATATTGAGGAAGATGGTGAAGAAGTGGGAGTTAATGAGGAAGAATTAGAAGCGGTTGAAGAAGAACTCGAGGAAGAGCTTGAGGAAGAAATCGAAGAGGAAATTGAGGAAGAAATTGAAGAAGAAATTGAAGAAGAAACAACCTCAGAATATGTAAAGAGAAATCTTTCGCCAGATGCTAAGCAGGAGTTAAAGGACTTTATCTCGAGATTTACTGGTGTGAAGGGCATTGACAAGCAGATTTTGAAGGCTATGCATTCTGTACTTAAAACTTCGGCTACAGAGAGTAATTTCATATTCATTATTGGTGATGTAAAGAGTGGTAAGACAACACTTGCTATTGATATAATCAAGGTTCTTAACAAGATTATGGAGAATCGTGGAAGAAAGATTGCAAAGGTTCCAGGAAGCTCACTCAGCGGCAAGAGTATGGATAAGTTCATGGAAAAGGTAGTTGAGAGTGATATCGTTGTTGAAAAAGTATCATCTATGGGTGAGGACAGCCTTGAGGAGCTTGTAAAAGCTGTTAAAAATGGCGATGAGTCAAAGATAGTTATTTTTGAAGATGAGGTTATCACATCTGAGAAGTTTGTAAGAGGTATCTGTGAGAAGCTTAATGTTGGCGACAATATTATCGTTCTTAAGCAGTCTAGAATTAAGGAATGGGCTGAGATAGCTAAAGAATACATCAAGGAAGAGGGCTATGAAATCGATGAAATGGGCATTCTTGCAATGCATGAAAGAATCGATAAGCTACATGCACTGACTCTTGTAATACAGAAGAATCATGTTGAACAGGTCATTGACAGAGCTATTGCAAAGCATAATAAAAGAAAGTTAAGCAACCTGTTTAGAGGAAACAAGAGTAATGTGCTTACAGAAAAGGACTTTATCGAGGATTAGTACTTGATATTGTTTAGTAAAATTTAATATTTATTATATGGAATATGGACACGAAGACTGCTATAATCTAATCAGATAAAGTAGTTTTCGTGTTTTATTTTGAGGAGGATTATGATGAAGAAAATATTAATGCTGGTATTGACGGGTGCAATATTGTTAACAGGCTGTACGGATGGCGAAGAAGAGATTGATAAGAAAACCGTGGATTTTGCAAAGACCAACAAAGAGGAACAGATAGTGCGTTCCTATGATGAGATAGTGGAAAATGTTGACTTTTCAAAGTCTCATATTCAGGTAGAGCTTAAGGATAAGCTTATGTTTGATGCGGATACTCCGGAGGATGTTCCGGATAATCTTGGCATATATGCTTATGAAGATGTTTTGGAAGTAAATGAAGAACGTCAGCAAGAATTATCGAAGCTGAAAGAAGCGGAAGTGGTAAAGCTTGTTGATGAGTATTTTGGCGCTGATGTGACTGTTACCATTGAAGAATTTCAGGCAGCAGGGGAGGATGCACAAGATTATTCCAATGTATACTGCAGTCTGGGCAGGATATCATTTGCTAATGGCAAAAGGAATGAGTACGATAAGTATATGATTGGAGAAACCTGGGAGCAGGCATATCCTTATGTTGATGGCGATTATGATGAAGAGCTGGTTGAAAGTAAAATCGAAGAATTTGTTAATCATTTTTCATCTATTTTACCGGTTAATTTATCGGAAGAATATAGATGCTTGCATTTTGATGAGATATTTTGGAAGACATCAGGTGATGACATTGCGGGCGAATGGGTTATAAATGATATAGTTGATAAGGATTATTATTGGATAAGAATGTACTGTGAGGTTGAGCAGGGTGTTTATTTCAATAAGGGTGAGACGAATGTACGTTTTGAGAAGATTGGTGAAACCAGCTGGCCAAGAGCCTTCGGTTCGCCTGATATTGCCGGTAAGCTGTTAAGAAATAGATATTTGGACGCTTATGTAGACATTTATCTTGATGAGAATGGAGAGTTATTTGCATTTTCAATAATGAATTATTTTGAGATAGGAGAATGTGTTAGTGTTGGTGACATCCTTTCTAAGGAAGATGCATTGGAGAAGCTGTACGACATTTATTCCAAAAATATAGTGTATGAGCAAATTACAATTAATGAGATGATGCTTACATATGCGGCGGTTCCGGGAGATGCAGTTGATGAAACGGGCTTCAGGGAGGCATACTTAAAGCCTGTTTGGATATTTTACCTTTTGAAGGGTGAGAATGAGAAAAATTGTAGTATGGTGATGTTTGATGCAGTTTCAGGAGAGCTTATACATAGAAGTGATGTGATTAGATCATATTAGTGAGAAAAAGGGATGTCAAATGACATTGGTCAAATGACATCCCTTTATTGTTAATAACTATCGACAACCATTGTACTTCCGATATAATCGTGTATAGCCTTGTGCTTTGGTGTCACCAAAACCATTATGATTGAAATAACAGGAACGATAATGGTTGTATTTAAGATTACCTTTCCGAAGGTTTCTCTGAGCAAACACCAGAATATAGGCTTCATCGGTCCCGTGTGTATTACCTCGATACCCATAAGCTTCTTGCCTACAGTTTTACCATAGAGGTATGTACACAAGGTAGTATATAATATATAAAATGCCAAAGAAAGAACTGAGAAAATACGGATGCAGGTAGCGCCGAATGAAACATTTCTAGGTACTTCAAATTCAGTACCATCTTCATTTTCAATGGTATTCAATTCATCGTCAACCTCTAAAGGCAGGTCGTATACTGTGAACATACCCCATACAGGTGCAGGCGACAGTACCATAGGTGCCATTGGAAATTGCCCTAAAATTATGGTGTAAATCAACATTATGGGCAATGTGGAAAATAAACAGTCGATTATATAGGCTATACCGCGTCTTAACAGGGACGCAGGAAAATCGGTCTTTTCAAATTTGGTAGTATCACTCATTATATTTGTCCCTTTCTTATTCATCTAAAATATTCACAATAATATTACCATAAAATTCATAAAAAACCAAATAATTTAGTTTGAAAATTATGTGTTTCGTGTTAATATATAATAAGCGATAAATGTGGAGTGGAAGATGATGAAAACTATCGTTGAAAAATATGTTGAAAATAACAAAAATCAGAATAGTGAAATGATGGAAA